>JBFFMO010000001.1:0-46856 GCA_041554035.1 Allomicrovenator sp.
TAATGGTAAATTAGATATAATGCAACAAAATTCTATTGCAAATAATGCAATCAAATTTTTCTTGTATTCTATTGCGTTTAGGGGATATAGTGATTTTAGAGTTGTAAATATTGCAACAGGGGGTAATGCGAAAATGTCGAAAAGGGAGCCTGTAGTTGAGGAATCTATACAGTTTGGAGCCAATTTGCGGCACCTAAGAAAGACCATAGGTTTGACGCAGCGCGAACTCGGTAGCCGCACCGGAGTTGTATATTCCTCTATATGCCTGTATGAAGCGGGTAAGATGAACCCGACATTGCGTAACATGGTGCTGCTCTGTAAGTTTTTCAACATCTCATTGTCGCGGATGATCAGTGAAGATTTGTCCAAGTAATCCATAACCACCATTGTATTTCGCACCCTCGCTCCCGTCACTTCCCTGAACGGCCCTTAAAGGACCATGATCGAATGAAACGCTTGCCGCACAGCCCACGGAGACACAAAACCCCGTTACTGGGTTTTTGGTACTGGCATCCCGGTAACGGAAAGCCGGTTATCACTTGCCCCAGTCGCCCCACACGGATAGTCTACTCCAATCTTTGCACGCGAAAGGGCGTACAACAGTGGGGCGACAGGTTGATCTCATCCCCTATATCTCGCGCCGCCTACTGCGGTTGCGGCAAGCCAAAGATTGGACGCAAGATCACCTTGCGGAGTATTCCGGTGTCAGCCAGCAATCAATATCGGAATATGAAAGACTTGCCAGACCAGCGCAACTCACTGCAATCCTGCGCATCTGCGACGCTCTTGATATTACGGCTGTTTCGTTGTTTGAAATGGCGACCGAAGATATGGAGCGAGCCAGGGGGGGCACTCTCGGAGAGTCCTAAGGTTTCACTGTCCATCACCAACACCAACACAACAACTCTATGTTTTACTGCGCAAATTGTTCCACTACGAAACACCGCAAGGGCTGTGCCACAAGAAGCCACTGCCCGCGCTATAGGGAATAACCCTATAGGTGTTACTATTGACGATTACTTTGTTTTCTGTTATCGTGCGCCACTATTTCACGAAAGGAATTACCCCAATGACTTCAGACAAGTATGAGCCAGTACCATGCCCCGAGTGCGGCAACGCCAACAGCACGCACGCCTATATGTGCCCACAGTGCGGGAGACCGCTCAAGGAAGCCGACTCTGCAATTTGGCGCATATTGCAAATGTTTAACATTCTCGGAATCTGCCTCTGCATTTTCGCAGCCATAGCGTCTGGCGGTGGTGACGCGGTAATTATCTCGTTATTTTGGGCGTTGTTGGCTCTCAGCGCATCACTCGCCGTTCTTTGCGCGATCAGGAAGCCATTGAAAATATTAAGCAGCCCCAAGCAATAGCACTGTGGTTGTTTCTCGTACGTCAGCATGGGCACAAGGCCCGTCATCAAACTGCCGGGAGTCAAGATAATGGCTAAAGACAAGAACGCTCTACCATCACGCTTCAAAGGTAAGGGGAAGCGCCATGGCCGTGGCATCATACGGGAAACCACTTGCGGCACCTTTGTGGCTGAATTCTGCTACAAAGGAAAGCAAGTACGAAGAGCATTCAAACGCCGCGAACAGGCAAAAGAATGGCTCCACCAAGCGGAAATAATGGCCTTGAATAGACTGAGTCCACTGAATGCCGTTGAAGAGTTCGACGCAAAAGAGGCGCTGGCCCTCCTGCCAGACGGTGTAAAACTGTGCGATGCCGTAAACCACTGGCTGGCCCGCAATCCACAACACGACAAAAGCTTGTTACTTGACGAGGCAATAGACAGGTTCCTGAAAGACAAACAAGACGCCAACCTGAGCCCGGTGTCGCTTAGAAATTTACGGCAAACACTGAACAACATCGACGCCTTTTTTCCCGATCGTTCGCTGGTCAGCATTACTGCCGACGACCTGTTGAGATGGATGGACGAGCGAGGTTATCAAGCAACCAACCGCGCCAACCGCCGCAGGATTTTGAGCAACTTTTTCGGCTGGTGCATAAAACGTGGCTACACGTCTATCAACCCGGTCGACGGGATCACTGTGCCGAGGGTAGAAGAAAAATTGCCCGAGGTGTTTACGGTCGACCAAGTCCGGGATACTATGAAGGCAGCGCAAGAGGTATCGCCCGAACTGGTGGCCTACTTTGCAATAGGATTTTTTGCAGGTATACGTCCCACAGAATTGACCAGGCTCGAATGGGAAAGCATAACCGACACACATATCCACGTCGGGGGGAAAGTCGCCAAAATACGCAAACAGCGTTACGTGGAAATTTTGCCCAACCTGAAGGAGTGGCTGGCTACGTGTAAGTCCAAAAAAGGACGAATCGCTCCCCTGACGCCAACAGAACTACGCAACAGAGTGCGCAAGGTGCGCGATGCGATCGGGCTTAAGAAGTGGCCCAAAGACATAACGCGCCATTCATTTGCCACGTACCATCTGGCAAAATTCCAAGATGCCCCACGAACATCGCTTGAACTTGGGCACCTGAAACCGGACACGCTGTACAATCATTATCGGGCTCTCGCCACCAAAAACGACGGGATCGAGTTTTTCCAGATAATTCCATGAAATAGCCTGTTTTTAGTACATACGGACATAAGTCTTTTAGAATCAACAATCGCCTAACCTCTGATAAGCGTGAGGTCGGTGGTTCGAGTCCACCTAGGCCCACCACTAAAAAAGATTCTGAAACCCCAACAAAACGCGATTTTGTTGGGGTTTTTTCATGTCTTGCGGCTTTTTCTGGCTCTTTCCCGTTTTCCAGTTAGTGTTCAGTAGTGTTCAATAATGTGCATTAGTGTGTGTTTTTTTAGTACATTCTTAGTACTCCTTTAATTCTTTTAATTTTTTTGATTTTTTATATTGACAAGGCGTTTTTTAGTGGTATGCTTAAACCCGAGTCGAGGGACAAGAGATTCAACCCCTCGTAAAAACAAAAAGGAGACTCGAAAAAATGACCAGCACAGCAACCAACAAAAAAATCAAATCACTCAAGCCGCTTTTAAATACATATCTGGCCACCAGTAAAGAAGCGAAAAAATGGGGCGCAATTATTCGGGCGTTTACTGTCGCGGAATTAAATCGTGTCGAGTATATGCTCTCGGAAGAATGGGCGGACGACGAAAGGCTTGCAAAACGCATAACTGACCCGAAACTCACATATCTCATGAGTGAAACCGATATAGAGTTATTCTCTGCGGAACAGCGCGCATACGTTGAAACATTGGGGCTCGAATGGTTGCCGGAAGGGAATTGCCCTGCTTTGTACACTGAAAACGAACAAAGAAAAGCGGCCCGCGCTATGCTTATCGCGACTGGCAAGGCCTTGGGACTCGACCTTTCGCCCGAAAGCGTTATGATTCTCGGGCCGGAAAAATATCAAGAAACCATCGCTTCGGTCGTTGGGTTGATTCAAAACGCATAAATGGGGCAAGACCACCGGGGCGGCTTCGGTCGCCCTCTAATATCTCACAAAAAGGAGAGTAAAAATGATCAACTACAGAGGCAACGAAAACGGTAGAATCAGAATCGAAGCAGACAGCGTGCAAGAGTTTGTCGAACGCTATCAGCCGGACGGATGCACCACCTGCAACTACGACGAAGAAACCGGCTTCATCGCATTCGAAAACGAGCACGTCAAAATCTACCCCGTGCGCGTTGGTGCAAGCGGACTCGGACCCGGAACAATAAGATGGCAATGGTTCGACGAACGCAGACCCGATTGCTCCGAATCTGCCGACCCAAAAGCCAGACGCGCACGCAAAGGCTTCACGCAAGCGACCGCGCAAAAAGCATGGGATTTCGCACGGGGGAATAAATAAAATGGCTAAAGCAGGACGACCAAAAGCAGAGACCAAAAAGACCTTCAAGACAATCGGGGTGACCAGCGAACTGCTCGACAAGTTCGACCGCATAAGTGTCCAGGTACAGGCCAAGCGGGGGCAGATATACAAACGCCCGGAACTACTGGAACTCGCGCTGGATGCTTTGGCGGAGAGGGAGGGGGTTGAGTTATGAAGACACCAGGGAGCAGCACCATAGAAGGGCTTCGCTCACCCATCTCTGTCATGGAGTTTGTGGGCAGGAATATCTATAAAAATGGGTCGTGGCGCATGACCGACATTGAAGAGGTTCTTGATGTCATTGAGAAAATGGTACACGACTTCTTTCATAAAGCAGGGCCACCCATTAAACGAGACCGGCTGTGCATAATCACGTCGCCCAGCATGTGGGAGTTGATTAAAGTCAAAGCCGTAGATAGTAATGGAAGGCCAATTTGTCTACAACATGATGAATCATTCAGGGGGATTGCCGTAATTTGTGACAAACGATTCATAGTCCCCGGCGGCGGGCGATTGTCGTTGGTGCTTTGCGAAAAAAAAGGTCACGACTTCTTGTTAGAGAATTCCGCCGGGGTTCTTTACTGAGGCCAGCACAGCCGCCCAGACCTAAGCGTTTCCGCAATACGCCCGGCACGTTCGGGCGTTTGCTCTTTCGCCCACCGGCTGTCAAGTGCCTCGGTCGCCGCCTCTGACCAGTTCCGAGCGTCCACCGCTGCGCACATCCTCCGGAAACCCGCCACGCCCCCCCGCCCGAGTTGAAAGATCATCGAGAGCAGAGCGATCCGGCGCGGGATGTTGATCCCGTCCGGGGAGAACAACAGCCGGAAGTCCTGCTTGATTTGCGCGATCTCGGTTTCGTGGACGGCGTAGATGCGAAGCAGGGGCCACTGGTCGCCAACCTGGTACTTCTCGCACTCCGCCTTGCTCAAGAGGTGGCCGATCCCGACCGTGGGAAACTCAAGCGAATCGAGATAAACCCGCTCCCGCAGCCCCTCTTCGGCCAGTAGATGCGCCCGCAGGTTCCCTTCAAAAACACCTTCTGACATCTCGCTCATGGTTGTATCCCCTTTCCTTGAGCAGCCAAGCGGGCGATCAGAGCCACCAGGTCGGCTTGCGCCTTAGCGTTCTCTTCGGTCGACCGGGTGACTTTCAGGCGGTTCAGGGTGTTGGTTCCTTCGTCGAGCCACTCGTATTCGATATCGAAGCCGCTCTCGCGTGAGACAAAAGCCGCCCCGCGCTCGTGTATCCGTCCGGCAACTGTACCGTCAGGGCGCAGGGCCTCGGCTGTAAAGGATGTGCAGCCGCTCGCGGCGAGGGCCAGCAGGACTATCGAGATGGCTTTTCGCATTGATTGTTTTCCTGTCCGTAGTGAGACGCTCCGAAGATGCGGACGGCGCGATAGTATGCTCTGGCCCGCCACCAGGCGCGGATGCGTCCGATCCCGCCTTCGCGCAGGGTTTGGTAGAGGTGCTTGCGAAAGTCGATGTCGGCCTGTTTGCGGGAGATGCGAGCCTCGGCGTAGTTGCGGTCGTGGAAGTAGCAGCATTGGCCGATATAAACACCACAGAGGCTGTCGGGTACGACGCAGGAAAATCCTTTTCCGCCGCACCAGTCGACCCTGGTATCAAAGGGAGGGAATGTCGTCATGGCTGCGCTCCTTTCTACAGCAGGCTCGGGCCTTCGGCGTAGCCGGTTGCGCCGTTCTGGGGTAGTTCCGGGCCGTCGTTCAGGCTGGCCTCGTCAATCTGAACGTGGACGGCACCGAGGTTGATGCCGGAATAAGAAAGGAAGGCGATGGAATAATCGAAAACAAGGCTGCTGTCGATAATGAGGCCGTTGCTGTCTGTGTCGGCTGTGCCGGAAAACGACAGAAGCCACGAGTCGAAGACATCCTGAAGGCTCACGCTTGTTGGATTGTCAATGCCTGGCCCCAGGGTTCCAATGGCGTACTCTGCGCCCTCGTGCAAATGATCCAACAAATATTTGATTATCTCTGTGACGTCTACCGTCCCGCGATAGGAGTAAACGCCTGTCGTGATTTCCACCTTAGTCAGGCCACTGGTTGGCACGGCCACCGACACGGGGGTGTAGCCGGTGACATCGCCATACTCATCGCGAGACACCTCAAACATGACCGTGTGCAGGGCGATGTAGTCCAGCGTGGAAGGTGTTGACCATTCTGCCGATCCGCCCGTGCGGTCTACATGCCCCGACTCTTCATAGATAGTTGCGCTCGTCAATTCGAGTTCTACCCATGCAAGAGCAATGTTGCTTGAGGCGAACCGGCGCAGATTACTTGGAAGGCCGAAGCCTACCAAGCCAGTCGAGGCCGAAAGAGTGATGCCGCCTTCGTCCGCAATTTGGCCGATGCCAATGCTGCCACCGCCAGAGCCATTCGGGAGACATCCGGACGAATCCCAAGGCACGGGAGGGGAGGTTAAAGCATAGTTTGCCTTGGTAAGGCTAACGCCGGTCGCGCTGGATGCCCCCGCGTTGAGGTCATAGCCAAACACCGTGTAGTTCTGACTGTCGATAACCGCAGTAAATGTCACGCCCCCGATCCCGCTCCCGGCATAGGGAGCCCCGGCATTGAACCAGCCAACGACGACCGCCGTGGTGAGGCAGCGATCCAGCGCGAGCATGTTCTCGACCGGGTGATTGGTGCGGGTGTCGTAGACGGTCATTTCGGCGTAGAGATTGTACTCGCCAGAGATCCACGCGCTCGCGTTGATGTAGAAAATGCCGTCCACCGGGTCATAGATGAAATCGTTCTCGCTGACGGCAGTGGCCACGCCGCCGGTCACGCGCTTCAGGGTCGGGGCGTAGCCGGTCGCGGTCCCTTCGTAGTCAATGGCCGGGGGGCTGATAGCGGAGTGCATCACGCTTGCGAGGGTCACGCCGGTGCCGTCGATGTCGCCAAGATTCTGGAACAGTTGGCCGTTGCGCCCTTCCAGCGAGCAGATCACCACGTCGCGCTTGTTGTAGTTCGCCCGGGTGAAGTCGGGAATACCGGTGGCGTGAACGGTGGGGGCGATCGCGCTGGTGTCCGCCGCCCCTGCGTAGGCTTTGGCCGCGAGTACTTGCAGGGCCACGCCATCGATGCCGGTGAAGGTCAGGACGTCGCCGGGGTAGACCTTGGCCTGCCGGTCGCCGATGCGGGTGCGCGAGACCTTCCAGTTGGTAATCTCGTGTGCGATATCCGGGGCGACCACATTCCCCGCGAAGTGGCAGTATTGCGTCTTGCGTTCATATTCTGTCCCGTTGAATTCGTCGTAAATCAACTGCACTTGCTGCGGCGCGAACTCCAACTGAATAAGACCGGGGCCGATCAGGGTCGCGGTGGCCACCGTGCCAACGACGCTCTTGGTCTGGCGCGTCTTCGGCTCGAAAACGGTCTCGTCGAACCGGGGCACTTGCCACTTGATCGTATAGAGCCACGGCGTGCCAGGCGAAGCAACGGGGGCCATCTCCTGAGTGGCGTCGTAAACGGTCAGGCTCGTGCGCTCATCGTTGAGCAATAGCGTGCCGTCTCCCGGCAGGTCGAACTTGCGCGAGGCAAAGGTCTTGTTGACTGGCACCTGATGCATGTAGTCGCCCTGCCCGTCCAGAGAGGGCTTCAGGCTTCTCGGCATCACTCCTTGAATCCGGCGCGGCAGGCCAGCCTCGTGGGAGTAGCCAGGAGTGCGGTCGGCATCATCCACCAAAGCGCGGCTGGCGGACGTGGCCCCCGCTGGATCGGTTTTGACGTTGCTCTGCGCAATGGCGTCGAGGATGCCGACCGCGTCGCTTTCGGGCTGGCTGTTGACCCGAAACTTTTGCTGGTACTCGCGGAAGTTCAGGAACTCGTCGTACCCATCGACAACGTCCTGCGTCCGGTAGCGCAGATAACCCTCACCCCAGAAATCTTTGTACAGCCCTTGACCTGTTGAGATTTCATAAAGCCCCTCGGGATAATAGCCAACCGGAAGGCCGAGCAACATCCACAGGCCCGTGAAGTCTTCGCGCCCGACGCGCCAGAAAAGATGCTCGAACAATGCGGATTCCGGGGCGGGCAATGGGTTCTTGCCGATCTGTCGCAGGTAGAGCCCCCGCGCCAAGAAAAACAGGCTGTAGTGCGCCGGGGCCGGGTAGTAGGGATCGTACGCCTCGTACAGCGGGCAGGCGGTGTTGTTGCACCGTTCCTTGTATTCCGAAAGGTCTACCGTGGGCTGATCCAGTTTGCCGCAATGGAACTGGCCATCTATGCCCGCCGATGCGGGGGCGGTCGGGTAGGCGGCTTTGTACGACGGGAACAGGTTGCCTTCCCGCTCGACAGAGAACTTGCACGGCAGGGGCGACGGGACTTCACTTGGAGAGAGCGACAGCGCGACGAAAGGAACTGAGGCAGGCTGTACCTGCTCGCGTAGCAGATACAACTTGTCTTCGCGGGTCGGGTCTAAAGGGCGGGAAAGGGTGAGAACTGCTCCGTGGGTTCCGCCGCTCTCTCCAAGAAAAGTCACGTCCAACACTTGTGCGGTGCCGTACTGCCCCCACCGGTCAGCGCGTACCACGTCGCCCGGCATGATGCTCGTGGGGTTGCCGCCGTTGATGCTGCGATCCAGCGCACGGGGGTCGCCTATCACGAGGCTGTAGGTGCATTCGCAGCCTGTGCCGTAGGCGGTTTCGACGGCGGTCACGAGGTTTTGCAAGGTCGCGCTCAGCGTTCCTCCGATGGTTACCGGAATATTGCCTTCAGCGTAGTTGCTGTCACTGTCGAACTCAAACGCCTTCACGTCCGGAATAACATCGTCGTTTTCGTCTAACGTTTTCCATGTCACCACGACCGCGAAGCCGTCCGCTGGTTGCTCGAAAAAGGTTTCTGACCAGGTGTGGTCGCCGTTGTCGAAATCGGCGTTGAACACATATTGGTTGTTCGGCCAGGTGATCGTCACTTCTTCCGGGTTGGTCATGGCGATAGCAGGGAACTGGAACACATGGCAGTAGTTCGGATATGCGCCGAGACTTTCCTCCCCGTTGTAGCGGCTGCCATCCATCCACCCTTGCGGGCCGATCAGCAGGTAGTTCAGTTGCATCAGCCGCCGCCATGCGAGATAAACGAGTTGGCGCGTCGCGTCTGTGTTGCCTTTCTCAACCGCCGCATAGTCCGCCGACGATCCGGCGGGGTGTCTCCACGAGACCTGTCGCAGGCGCAGTTCTTCCGGGATGGCTCCGCCGTTGAAGTAGTTCTTCACCGTGGTTAGGCCAGTTGGTGCTGGCATGCCGTCCACAGGATCAATAGGCGGGGATGCGGGAGTCGTTGCGGGGATGTTCCAGATTTTCGCCTCACTCATCACCATTCCCCCTCGAAGTACACCAGACGGCTGCTGCTGCCACTTCCGCCTTTTTTCTTCGGAGTGCGGTCGGGCAGGTTGCCGGTGCGGGCCTGAAGTTTTGCAATGTCTCCGCGCATCGCCTTTATCTCTTTGGCCACCGCGCGCGGCCCACTCATGCCGGGGAACTCGACCAGCCCCGCCAGTTGCGCCACATCTATTTCGAGGTAGCCAGTCTGGATCGTGGTGGTCTGGCTCCGATGCTGGAAGTTCCAACTCTTGTGCGTGACGACCGTCCCGATTGAATGGCTCTCGCTCGATTGCAACACGCGGCGGATATAAGTGCCGATGGGTGCGCTCCCGCCGATTCCCTTCACTGTCAGGTTCAAGGTCTGGCGTTTCTGCCCATACCACGCCATCGCCAGTGCGGCCACCTGTCGCAGGATCGGCGAGTCATCCCGCACGACTCCGCCCGCGTGATGCAGCAATGCGCCGTCCTTCACGCCGGTGACGGTTTGCGGGACGACGTACTGCGCCAGCGCATCCTCGACCGGGATCACGAGCGTCTCGGTCGGTGCGCCTGTTTGCGGGCGGCCCAGACTCGCCACCACGCGCAAGGTTTCGTCGCTCTCGAAAGATACGGTTGCCAGAAGGTTCTCATAGTCCACCACCGCCTCGGTGTCGCTCTGAACCATTGCGGGATCTGTGTCGAAATGGTTCAGGCCCAGAACATGGTTGATGTCGGCTGCGGTCTCGATGGCAAACTCCGTGTCTGTCATGCGCACCTGTGCCGTGCCGGTCTCTCCGGTTTCGATCTGCCGGTATGTCGTGCCCTCTTTCACCAGAACAAGCGGCTCCTGATACTCCGGGTCGGCCCCGGTCACGCTCGCTGGTTTCTTGAACGGGATCGTGCGCAGAAACGCCTTGCCATTAAACAGCGAGTTGGCGGCGGCGGCAGTGTCCAGCGTGCCGTCGTCTTTCACCGTGGGCACCACGAGCCGCTTGGTCGATCCGAACGTCCCGTCGCCCGCCTTGAAGTTCCAGTCGCGCGGAACGCGGTGGTGCTGATAAACGCGCGGAAGGCGTGCCTGGCGTTCCTGATCGTTCAGCGCGGCGTCGGTCGTGTTCGCCATGTCGCCGAGGCTGTTGTAGAGCGTTTCCTCGGCAGCCGTCCACCCGCGCTCCAGTGTCCCTTCGGCGTAGGACAGCGAGCAGCACACCTGCACCGGCTGGCCATGCACCTCGATGCGGTCGACCTGCTTCGCGCTCGATTCCTCAAAGGTCGCACTCTCGATGTTGCGATTGTCGGCCACGGGGATGCTGTCGATAATTCGCGAGTTGCCTGGCAGTGAAACGTTCAGGATGTTCAGCCCGTCGCCAAGCAGAGAAAAAACGTGGACATACACCGCGCCCGAGCCGCTCGTCTCCAGATTCCACCCCATACCAAACTGGCGGGGGATAAGGTGGTCGAGGGCTTGCGCCAGCGTCAAACCGCGCAGCCGGTGCACGTCGGTAATGTTGGCCAGCATCTCGTATTCGCCCGACAGCCCGCAGTACATCCCCTCGGGGGCGTGATAAACGAGGAGGTTTTCCACCACCTGCTGGTTGTTCCACACCTCATCGCCGCCGAAGACGTAGGCTTCCTCGACCTGCCCGGTGATCTCTACTTCCACGCCGACCTTGGCCGCTGACCGGTTGCCCACCAAACGCGGGCCGCCGTGACCGCCAGCCGTGTTGAAGTCCGGCATTCGGTTGATGCGGTCGGCTGGCCCCGATGCCGGGACAATGTAGGAGTGATTCAATGCCACGCGGTCAAAAATCTTGATCAGCCCCCAGGCGCGAATAGTCTGCATGCCGCTAACTCGTGCCGCGTCACTGCCGTCGACAGACTGGCCGCTGGTGGATATTTGCCCGTGCCACAGCGTTTCAGTTGGACTCCCCGGCGTATGGCTGCGGATTTGCACGAACATCCTGTCGAGGTTCAGAGGAGTGTAAACGCCTTCGCGGGTTTCGCCCGGCTGCACAATGGCGCCGTAGCGGTAGAGGAACTCTGCGCTCCCGGCGAACGAACCGGCTGACCCATTGGCCGACTGCGGTTCGAGGTAGGAAAGCAGCGTCCACTCGTCGAACCACCGGGCTTTCACCCACGCAGTGACATACGCCTCTTGCAGGGCGGCGTCGGTTTCGGGCGGTGCGATCTGGAAAAGAGTCATTGCAGAATACCTTTCACATCGCGCTGGATTTCAGCGATCCAACCTTCGTGTCCCTTGCATCGTTCTTCGATTGCCGCGAAATGTGCATCATGCCGCTGTATGGCGGCTTCGTGTTCGTCCTGCTTTATGCCGCTGGTCAAAACTGCTGCTTTCAAGGCGTTGAACTCCCCGAACAGTTTCCCTAATGTAAAAATCAGGCATGCAACACTGGCGATGTTGGCAAAAGTAAAAACAAGTAGGGCAATCACTGCCTCAAGATGATCGGCGATCCATTGAAGCATTACAAAACCCCCTGAATAATATTGCGCACCTTAAGCGCCGCCGTACTCGGGTGCGTCCCGGCCAGAGCCATCGCCACGTTGCCGCGTGCGCCGGTGAAGAGTGTTGCGTCCTCGTCGAAATTCCACCGGATACCCCGCTCGCCGTCGCTCCACGGGAACGTTGCATCGACCAGCCACGAGGCCACCCGCAGGTTCCCGCTCGCGTCGATCTCCATAGCCCGCCTGCGACTGCCCACTGGACCCACGGCGAAGGCGATCCGGTCACCGACCAGTTCCACCTCGCGGTTCTGCGGCTCGTCCACGAACGACCAGTCCTGCACGGTGCCAGCCAGCAACAGTTCCAGATTTGCATTGACCGCCGCGACCAGTTGGCCGTTGTTCCAGAAGCGCAGCACATTGCTGCCCGCTTGCGTGTCAATCCATGTATCGCCATTCGCTCGCCACAGGTCGAACCACTCACCAGACTGTGCCCCGGTGGCGTAACAACAAGCCGCCTCGGGCGTGGTGGCGGTGCTGCCGATCTGCGCGGTGGTGTCGTAAATATCGCTGTTGCCAGACTCCACCCACGGGACGCTTGTCGTATTGCGCATGCCCACAAACACGCTGACGGGCGTGCCGTGCGGATAGGGGCCAAGGTCGATGTCGAGCAACGCGACGGGCTTGCTGGTGTCCACTGCGACCAGCAGCGTGCCAAACTCGCCCGGCTCTGCGCTCCCGCCATCGGTGCGAACGTTCATAGAGAAATGCGTGGCGACGTTCTCGTCGCGTTGCCAGTCGTACTCCGCCCGCAGGCGCACACCGCCATAGCCGTCTGGCACAAGTGTGATGTTCTCGGGAGCAATTGGCGGCAGGGCTTTTGATTCGCCGCTGTCGCCAACCTGCACCGACCAGGTCGCGATGTTCTGCGACTCCAGCCCCCAACGGTTCTGCCGACGCAAGGCGAACTGATAGGTGTGGCCCGTGTCCTGGGCGGGAGTGGTGAAGGGGGGCTCTTCGCTGTAGGTCTGGTACGGGGTCGAAAAGTCCGGCGGGCCGTCCACGCCACGATAGAGGTGGTAGCGTTCGACGTAGTCCCGGCTGATCGCAAACGTCCCTGCCACTTCGCCCGCCACGTCGGTCTGGTCGTCAATGTCATACTGCCACTTGATCGCGTGCAAACTTTCTGGCGTGGGCGGCGGCAGATAGCCCACCTGAAGCCCGACCCAGATACCAACCGAAGCCCCCGCAGCCAGCGTACCGATCTGCAACCCGGTCGCCGGTGTCTGCCCGGTGTACTGACCTGCGGCGTAGGCAGCGGGCCAGTCGTCAGTGACCGGCACATCGCCAAGCGGGGACAGGTCGGTCATGCGCCCATCGACCAGAGCCTCTTGTGCCAGCGCGATTACCATGTTGTCGGTGTCGCCCTCGTTCCACAGCACCAGATTAGTGATGTCGTAGGCGGACTCGTTCTTGAGAATGATCGCCCGAAACCGGGTGGTGTAGCCAGGCTCGTGTTCGTCCGGGCCGCTCGCGACCGTGTTCCGGCACTGCGTCAAAACAACCGTAGACGATCCGACCAGCGCGGTATTGCTCGTGCGTGTCACACGCAGGTATTTTTCTGGATCACCACCGGGCAGCAGCACTGTGGTGTTGGGAGAAAGAGTGGTTGGGCTCCCTTGCGTCCCGCCCGGTGGTGTCCAAGCCAAAGTGTTACTTGTTAAAACATCCCGCGACCCGATCCCCTCACCATTGGCCGGGGCTGCGAAGTCAATCTCCACGCCAGCGATGGCACTGCGCACCCGCACGCCGAGACCGTTCGCCTCGCTCGCCGACCGGTAGCCGCCCAGAGAGAGACAGTGAGCCGACTGATCGCCGCCGTCGCTCTCCGCGCCAGTGAGATAACATCCAAGGGCATCGTGGGCCGCCGTCACGTCCATTGCTTACGCCCTCCCGTCGGCGAGCACTTCGCCCACATGAAGGTTGACAATATTCTTGCCGCCGCTCCAATCGCCAAGCGTATAGAAGGGCTGGAGTTGATACGTTCCGACCTCGTCCAAATCGCCAGCCTGAACCGTGTATTCCATCGTGTTAGCGTCGACGATCTCAAGAGTTTCCCAAGCCACCACGGCTCCTGACTGCTTCTGAACACGCACATATTGATCCGTGGCGTTGGTAATATCTTCAGAGAAGGTGAAGGCGATCACAGTCCCAATGTCATTTTTTCGCGCGTGCGGCATTATCAGTTTCCTCCCACAAATTCAATTCGTTCTGGTGTTGGTTCCATGTTGAAAGACGCGGTGCGAGAGTTGCCAACCGACAAGGCAACCCGTTTGCTGGACGTATCTACAGGCAGGGCCACCCGAACGGCTGGTTCATTGCCGGTGGCATCCAAAAAAAAGCCAAACGATCCAGCAGTGTAGCCAGTGGCGGAAGGAAAGAAACCGTAGACGCTTTGGATCACAGCGGCAGCCTTTCCGTCTCAGAGAGGGTGAACGATTTCAAAACCGTCGTTCCATTCTCTTTGTAGATGTTGAATGTTGAGCCGATGATTTTAAACCGGCCAGCCGCCATTGCCAGTATCATTTCGAGACACTCCCCGAGGGAGAGCGACACGTCACCGGTCGGATTCGCGGCAAGCAACCCGGCTACTATTTCGCCAACGTTCGGAAGCGCTCCAACCTCTACCGACGTGGCAACAGCCGACACATCCGCCTTGCTTGCATCTCTGCTCGCGCTGTCCGTTGTCACCTCGTCGACAGCGTTGTCGAACGTCGAACGCGTAGAAACTGCCGCGTCCAGGTTGGCGTCGTCAGGCGTGATTTGGAGAACCTTATACCGGTCGCCGTCGCTCATTGTTCCATCGCCGGAGTTGACCCGGCAGGCAACCGCCACGCTTGGCGAAGCGTCGAAGGCGTAGAACCCTCCTGACAACTCCGCGACCGTGGGAGCCGTCCCGGCGCTCGTCCCGTCGCTCACCTTGGCGTAAACATCCACAGTGGGTGTGAGTCCGGTTTTAGGCGTTCCGCCGTCTGAAAAATAGACCAGGTATCTCATGCAATCACTCCTTTGGTTCCTACTGGAAACAAGCTCATATTTACGCTCACAGTAGAGGCTCCACCAGTGGAGGACGGCGCGTAAAGCCGCGCCCTCCAACTACGCGGTACGGACATATCTACTTTCGTCAAAATGAGCGTCACAAATCCGGTTTTGCTAATAGTTATTGTGTGCGGAGAATACAGCGTCTCGGTCTCGCTTGTTCCCAACTGATCAACGTACTGCACAATCTGTTCAGCAATGTCGCCGTTCGCGTCTGTAGTGGTGGAAAAAACCTGCGTAGCATGCTGGTCATGGCATACAACAGTAGCGCCATCAACCGCAGCGTCAACAGCGTCCACTATCTGCAGATTCAGTGGATGGCGCTCGCGTAATTCATTATTCGCATTGGCAAGCAATGTCCGCGTCCTGTTGTAAAAGCAATCAATTAAAGTAATAATGTCTCCAGAGAATGGGACATAAATATCGCGCAATACAGTGCTTGTGACTCTGGCATTAGAGACCGTTGCCGTTGCGGACGTGATACCGCTTTCCGCCCTGTGAGTATGGACATTCTCAAAAAGCGCAGGAGTTGCCTGAAGGTTCACGCCGCATTCGGAAAGGAACACCCCGGATAGTGTTGTATTGGGTGAACGCAAAACAAGCGCATTGCCAGCCGCTTGGATTCTGCTGTCTCGGATTTCAACCGTGCAGGATGTGTTGTAACAGGCAATCCACCAGTTGTTTTCTTGGATCAGCGTCGAGCCGAACATTTTAAACGACCCGGCACCAGTAGCCGTGACGAAAAAATGTGCGGTAGTTTTGAGCCGCCACGTTGAACCATTCACCCCGTACCCGCCGTACAGTTCGCCAAGTTGAAGCGTAGCGTTACCATACACCTCAAACTGCACCCCATCGTCAAAGATTACCAACTCGTTCAAAGACTTGAAATAGGAAGCCGTAGCCCCGTCTCCGAATCTTATTTTCGTAGCCCCAGAAGAAATAAAGTACGCAATACCTGCGACAATCTCAGATACAATTCCCCACCCGCCAGCAACATCAGCGGCATATATGTCAGCCATCGTCGCGGGGACGGATTCCGTCCCGCCTGTGACAATAATTTCTGAACCGGGTTTGGTCACTGAAATCGGCATGGGTTACTCTCCCGGTTTCCAGTATAGGAATTCAGAATGGCTTGCCGTAACGCTGTCCACTACGCCGTCAACGACCGCCTGCAAGGCTGCGATCTGGTCCTTGATCACTTGATCAACTCCAGCGAATGCGGGGGTAGCCACGATGCGGGCCACCTCGCCCTGGGTGTCCAGAGCAGTATCGGCGAGGGCTTGCAACTTCGCACGCACCGCGAAAGCAGCGTCTTTGGCTTGCCCCTCTGTCCATGTGTTGTTTAACGTTTCGGTGATGCTCATAGTCATTTCCCCTCCAGTACCGTCACGCGAGCCACAAGTTCGTCGATAAGTTCCTGCTGTTCCCGGTTGATCTCCCACAGGACGGGGATAATCTCCATCGGGCGCACGGTCTTGAAAGTATTCTCGATCACGGCTGTGCTGCCGTCGGTGAGAGTGACCGTCTGTCGCGGTTTTTGTTCACCCACCGCTGCCGGGTAGTAGGGTTCAAGGTCTTGAGCGATAAAGCCGGTGCGCAGGGGTTCTTTTTCAATGCCAAGGTCAAGATGGAACGTCTTACCGTTGAAAGTCATGCTCGGCCCGTCGGATAGCGACAGCGTTTGCGTCGTGCCGAGTGGATCAAGCACCTCGTATTCGGCACCATCCAGCGGGACGGTGAGAAACGTTTTGTCTCCCTGCACCGTGACATAAAACGACGAGGGCGGTTTCGTGCCGGGGTAGCGATACCCGTCCAGGATCATCACCGGGCAACCAGCGGCCAGTTCTACAGCGAAAGAGTGCGTGGTTCCATCGTCGGAGGTTAGGGTGTAGGTGACACCGTCGTCTACCGGGATTTTTACCGTCCCGAGTCCCGGCTTGTACCGCCAGTCTTTCATTGGGACAGCGCGAAGCAGTGCAATGCCGTCCAGCGTTGTCGTGGTTTCGTCTTCTTTCAGCCTACGGTCTGACGTGTTGTTGAACGCAATCGCCCCGGTGCCGTTGGACTCGATGTTCCCGACTTGTGTCCCGTCGCCATCCTGAAACGAAATGAACGTGGTGCCCGCTCCGTTTGCATCGTTTCCCGCCTTGATGATCATGCCATTCGTGGCAATGGACGAGCCATCGCCGTTGTGAATCGTTGCGGCATATCCGTTATAAAGATCAACGTCAACGGAGACCATGCCGTCAGTGTCCACCCGCACATGCTTTTGCAAGACGGCGGCGTTCGGCACCTCGTTGCGCTGGAGAGACAACGCCTTGATTTCGTCGGCTGACAAGGCGCGATTGTAGGTGCGAAAATCATCAACAAAGCCAGTGTACGGAGAAGTGCCGTCAGAAGATTTCCCGACAAAGAGATCATATCCTGTGTTCGTGATAGATCCATAACCAGTCAAGTCTAAAGCCGTGGCGTTCTCGGCTCCATTAACGTACAGCCTCAAAAAGTTGCCGTCCCTGACAGCGGTTACAAAATACCACCCCCCGCCAGAGATATTGGTTGTACCAGCCATGTTTTTACGGGTGACATTGTCATCAATCTGGAGAATAACTACTCCGTTTACGATGCCAAGCATCCACTCTACTGCCGTGGCACCCCTACTGCCTTTTTGCGCGATGATCTTCACAGTTGAGGCCGAATAAGTTGTGGACAGCCAGCACGACACGGTGAAATCATTTGCCCCGAAATCAAGGCTCGAATCCCTCCCGCAGTTTATGAAATCGTCGACGCCATCAAAATAATATTTGCCGCTCCCATTGAACCCACCGTTCACCGTCCACGCAGCGCCGCTCACTGTCGCGTGGTTGCCATAGGCCGAAGAATCCAGCACGGTCGTCCCGTCGATGCTCTCGGTATTAAAGTTCATCCCGAGTACCAGCCCGGTGTTGGATACCTGCGCACCGGTGGCCGCTTCGCCAAGGTCGGTCAGGTACGCACCGCTCCCGCGAAAAGCCGTCGCCGTCATATCCCCCGGAACTACCAGATCGCCGTTGGTGTCCACCTTGAGGTACTGCGACACCTGCTGCCCGCCGTAGTACACCTCATCCGCCGTGGCGATCGCGCCGATGCACAGGGCGAAAAGAATTACAAAAATGCTGATAAACGCTTTCATGTCAGTTGCTCCTTGTTTTGAAATCTTGATACTTTCTCGCTTAAAGAGTCTCGATAATGATTTCGAGTTCCCACGCGAGAGAGTCGGTGTTTGTCCACGTCAGCGTCGCTTGAGTGTCCGCCGAGATGTAGATCGGCTGCTCAAAGCGGGCCACCAGATTCGTCACCACTGCGGTGTTGTCAGGCTGCTGCACAGGCGGAGCCCACAGCACAGTGTCTTTGCTGTAGCCTGTCGCTGGCGTGCGAACCAGTTGCATGCCGCTTACGTCCTTTGCACTCGCCAGCGTGAAACGGATTTCCTTGATCTGATATGATTCCGGGTTGACCAGATCAAAATCGACGTTCCCTGTGCCGCTACTTCTCAATGATTTAATCAGTTGCATATCCTCGCTCCCTTCGGTTGTTGTTTCGTTTATGTTGATCGTGACGACCCGCGTCGCCTCGTCGTATGAATACTCTGCATCCGGTGCGTCCGGGTGGCGGATCATCATCACCGGCAGTTCGAGAGCCACGCCCCCCACGCCGTTACTGTCCACCGGCACCACGCGAAAGAGATGCTCTTGCCCGTCTTCAAGCGTGCGCGTCAACCAATCGAAATAAGTCCGCCCCTCTGCCTGAACGATGGCCCGCTCGATCCAACTCGTGCCGATCCGTTCCTCGATGCGGTATGACACCGCGTTGTCAACCCCAAGCCAACACAGATACGGTCTGGCGGGATAAACCGCCGTCGGCACGTCCGCTGCATCGTCCAGCACCTCCACCAGTGGCAACGCCGCCGGGTCCACCGGGATCGTGATCGAGGTCGCGGCGGTGACGGCGTAGAGAAGCCCGTCAAGGTAGACGTGGTACAACGTCCAGCCCAGAGTAGCGTCCCACGACAACACGACGTTGCGCCGGTCACTGGCCCACTTGGCGGAGATGTTGGCTACATCACTCATGCGATCACCTGCACAGTCCACTCGGCCTCTATGCGCCAGGAACCGCCCGTTGTAGAGATGGCGAGTTTCTTTACCCGCGTCACGTTCACGCCCGTGATCATCACCGTCCAGACATCTTCGTTCTCATCGCGCATCTGCACGATTTTGCCCTTGGCGGCGTAGTATCCGGTCTTGGCAGCGAGAACGGTCTCTTGTGATATGTAGTGCGCCACGCTTGAGAGGCGGGAGTCTTCGGCCCGCTTTCCGACGTTGATAAAGCCGGTGCCGTCCACGCCGGAGCGTTCAAAGGGTTCGATCTTGATGGCTGCGGGGTTGACGGTTCCGCGCAGGTTGGTGAAACTGTATGCGCTAATGTAGGGGTAGGCCATTAGTGGATTCCCCCGCTCATGCTGGTCTGGGGGTGTGCCGCCGCTTCAGATTTAAGCACTGCGGTGTTTTGCGCGGTATTTATCTTGATCAGCACATCCAACATATTGGAAAGGATTTCCGCCTGTTTTTCCTCTCGTGCAGTCGGCTCCCTTCGCTCGTATGAAGGTAAAACAGCCATAGAATCCATGCCGACGCTGTGACCGCCACTCGTTGTGGTTGGATTCTGTAGTTTTTGAATCTCTTCTTGGATCAGACTTTTTGCGACATCATAGGCGTCACTGTCTCCAGCGAAAGTTTTGCCCTCAAAAAGAAGCGAGTTGATCTTCGCCTCCAAGCCAGGCACACCAGCGGCTTTCATTGTTTTCTGTAAGCCCTCGCGGTGAGTGGCGACAACCGCATCATCGTTTGACGTTTGCAATTGTCCTGTTGCTGAATCATACGCACGCTTTGTGGCAGCGACTTTTTCCAATGGATCGACAGTGCGGTTGCTGATCGCCTGCTGCCCCAGATTTTTCAGTTCTTCGCCCTTTGGTATTTTTTTAAGCATTGATTCATATTTGCTATACACGTCTTGCCCGCTAAGCAATTGCTCCATAGGAGCGAGAAACTGCTTTTCAATGCTTGCGCCCTCAAGGAATTCGTCTCTCAGTTTCTTGTTTTTAACAAGGGCGCGGATGCGCTGCGTCATTGTTTGGCCGGGCCGGTCCAGTTTTTTGTCCTTAAAGAACCCGCGCAATTGCTCAGCCAGGGATATGCCAGCAGTGCCCGACGATGCGCCCATAACATCTTTTCCGGCATTTGAGAGAGTCGCAAAAAGAGCCGCAGCACCCTCGGCTGTGGCATCCATGCCTTGAATTCCAACAAGGGCCTTGGGAATATTGACAGCCTGCTGTCTTGCATCTTTTACGCGAGAAAGACCACCAACAGCAGATACTAATCCAAGGTTGATGTCTGCATCAGTTGTTTTTGTAACGTCTGAGACATCGAGAAGCGACCCTGCGAAATCCGCGATCTCTTCCGGTTTATCAGCGAGGAACTGCGCCGCCTTGCGTACGGCCTTAAGCGAAGCATCAACATTGCCACCACTGGAGGACAAAGCCGAAGCCATTGCCGAAGCCAGATACTTCTCATCGATATTTTCTTCTTTCGCCATTGCGGCAACGGACTTGAAAACAGAGCCTAAAGACTCTCTGGATGCCCCAGACATGTTGCGGTTGATGTCCATGCGCGCACTATTTAGTGTGATCTGCTTAGACTCGGCCTCTTTCTGTATCTCACGCTGGCGCTCCATCTCACTCGTAATAAGTTTGACCGTGCCGAGCAATATGCCCGCGCCGCCGCCAACAAGCCCAATACTGGTAGCCAACGACATTGCCGCTGTCTTCGCTGTTTTGAATCCCTTTGTTATCCCGTCACCGTCCTTGGCGACCTGCTTGGACGTGCGGCTGGTTTTCTTCAACTCGGCAATGACTTCGCCTTGCTTCCGAACTATCTTCTGTAGTTCAGAAATGCTCTTGGAAGCATCGGCATCGACCTGTAGAACGACCTTGTTTGCCATTATTAACCTACCTTGCGCACTGGGCGCGGCTTCGGCTTGTTCATCTCGTCAATCACTATGTGCTGGACCTCTTGGGCGACCGCCGTCTCTTCCTCGGGGTGCGTTTTGCTCAAGGCCCGCTCGAAAATGCTGCGGATTCTTGCGCCATATCCCGCGCTGCGATAAGCCAACGCCTGCGCTTTTTCGTAAGAGATGCGCTTCTCTTTCATCAAAACAAAGATGCGCTTTTCCATCGCCTGGGGAGAATACTGGTCAGGACGACCGAACTTCAAATGCAACGCGGCCCGCTTCGACGTTCCCTTCACGTCGTTCAACCGCTTGTAGGCCGTGATACGCTTGCGCAGAGAGCCACTCTCCACCAATGGCGCACCGTTGCCCTTTTTCTTCTTGAGTTCCAAGTACGCCCCGCCATATCGTTCGCGGGAGCCCTTTTGGAAGTGCAGCGGGGAATAACTCTTGTGGAGAAGAACAACGCCGCGAATCAAGCCAGTTTTCATAGCCCGAGCCGTTGGCTTGCGCCCGATGATTTCCGCGACATCGCCCTGAATTCTAAATGTTTGAATCACGATTAAGCACCTCGTCCAGTCGAGCCAAGTCCCACCAGGTGGGACGATACTTCGGCAGCATTCCTGCCGCCCACATTCGTGCTATTCTTTTTTTTTACGCTCTGCGGCGGGCGGAAGGTTCGGCCCGTCAATCAAGGCCATCAACACACGCGCCAGATTATCGCCCTTCAACAAGCGCAGCACAGTCAACTCCCAAAGCGTCACGCGGTAATTGACCGCCAACGCCTGAACAGCAATGCGGCGTTGCTCGTCTTCACGGACCGCTTCCTCGGGCACCTCCCCGTCACGCAAAGCAATTGCCTCGTTGAAAACCAACTCCGCCGACTTCGACAACTCTTCATACTCCGGTTCGATGATCTCTCCGCCATTGCCGTCTTTATCAAGGCCGTAGTACGTCGGGAAAACCTTCGCCGTCGGGCACTGCCACGCCTGTTTCCCAAACGCCGTTTGCATGGTCGCCACATACCCGTCGAGCATGTTCCCGCGCTCCAGATCGGCGGGCTGCGGAGGGTTGGCCGTCTCGAAACCAATCCAGAAACCCTTGCACTCGCGCCAAGTCTGCTGGCCAGCGTAGAAGCCCAAGCGAGGCATGGAGCCGCCCACTTGCGGGAATACAAACACCACGCCCCCACGCCCGCTCTTGTCCGGGCCTGCGGTGGCCTGAATGGTCTCGGGGCTGCCGTGGTTGATCCCAAGCGCATCCAGATCGCTCGTGGTCACAGTTGGCTTGCCGGGGATGTAGTAGAGAAAGCCGGACATATTACGCCCCCGTGGTGTATGCGAGATTGATCGCGATAGGCGCGTTGGTGTCGTCGCCTGCCGCCTTGATAACCAAAGCGGGAGCCTTGGAGCCGTTCGCGTCTTCGATCTGCGTAACCATCAAGCGGCCAGAACTCATTGTGAGTTCGATGTAACTGTTCAAACGCCCCGTGGAAGTATCCGGGTCGCTGGCTTGCAAATAGAATTTCGCATCGCTGGTCAGGTCTTTACCGACCATCCCCTCGGATGTGAACAGATCCATTTCCTTTGTGGTGAAAGCAATCGAGGCACCCTGCAACTCTTCGATGTCGGCATAAGACACGAAGGGGTCGGCCCCCTCTGTCTCCATGCTCTCCTTTATGCCGGTGTCGACCATGAGCGATTGCAGGCCAACCAACGTGACGCCCTCGACAACCGCGTGAGACAGGTAATAGCCGCGCTCTGTGGTCGCGGGATAAGCGGCCAGCGCGGTACTCCCAACAATCAACGGAAGATTCACGCCATCCTTGAAGCCGAACACATCAAAGGAAAGTGTTGCTTTTTGTCCCTTGGTCGCCTGAATCTGCCGGGGGATAGCCACGCCCTTTGCGATTGTGAGCGACTTGTGTCCGGTGGTGTCGTTTCCGGCATACGCCTTGCGCTTTTTCAGCCAGGCAACAAATGGGTTTGCATCAATCTGAAGCATCCCCAAGCCCATTGCCGTAAGAGCAGCACTGAGGGCAGGGGTTTGAACGCTAATTTTCGGGACGTATTTCACCACGTCGATTGATTCAGGAATCAGGCGACCGCTACCCATTTCGGCGATTTCCTCGACCTCTGGCGACAAGTCCCAATTTGAAACAGGATCGATGTCAACGAGGCCCAGTTTAGCCATGTGCATTCTGTATTGTTCTAAAGCCATTTTCGTCGCTCCCTTACCACGTTATAGTCAGAACCGTTTGCACATGATCCTGCGCCGAATCCGGTTCGATCTCTTCCTCTTCCAGGCTGGCACGAGTGGAAACCCCGAGAGTGATTTTCCGGGCATCCATGTAGCCAGGCACACCAGCAAGTGCCTGCATCTCTTCCACAATCTTTCCAATGATTACGTCTTGCGCTAAAATCGCTGCCTCTGCATCGCCCACCGGTTCGCCCCAAATGCCGACAAACAGGCTTCCCTCGTCGTAAAAACCACGCTCGCTCGTCTCTATGTCGAGCCGGTCAACCACCGCGTAGGGCTTCGGGGTGTCCGGGGATGTGCCAACAACAAAGATGCTCTCCAGAGCCTCTTCCTCGCTGGCTGCCCCGCACCAGTTCTGGAACGTCTCAGAACCTGCCAGCGTGCGGCGTGCGACGGCGTAGAGGTTGGTAATGGGGTCACTCATGGCCGCACCCTCCTGTGGTTCTGCACTGCCTTATTCACCGGGTCGTATCGCTTCACGTCGAACTTGACCCAACCGTCCGGGCCTGCGGGGTTGTGGGGCTGAACGCGCCACCGTAGGCCGTCGATCTCAAAAATGCCGCCGGTGGGAGGGTTCAACACAACAACCGGCACCCGGAGCCTGTAGGTTTTGCTCTCGCCATCTCCATCGTCGTTGAAGGCGAACTCTACCGGCTCACGGTTCACGAACGCCCGCAAAGTCTGGGGGGTGCCGTCGGGGTCATAAATGACCGCTTCGGCAAGCCCCCCAGACGAGAGGGCTTGTGTGTCGCGCTTGGCTTGTTCAGCAAATGTGCGCAACATGGTTCACCTCTTAGGCAACGACCTTCTGGATGCGGATAACCTGAATGTTCTGGATGATCGGAACAGGACAGGAAGCCACCAGCATTTTGATGGCGGGCGGGTCATGCTCGCCCCACATCTTGCTGTAGAGTTGGGTCTTGATGAGGCGCATGGACTCGGGGCGACCGGAACCGTCAACCGATTCAAAAATCGCGCCGTAGTGAATGCCGATGCCAGCCATGCGGCCGTCAGCGGGAACCATTGCAATCTTGGTCGGGTCCCAGATTTCCGTCAGCGTGTTGCTGTTCGACGGGAAGGCTGCGCCGTCGTACTCGAACAGGTCGAAGCCGAACAGCGTGCCGATGAACTCGCCTTCCTGCATGGAGGTCAAGAGGCCGTTCGCCATCTTGCGGTTGTCGAGTTTGCCGGAAACAACAGTGTTGTTGCGCAGAGCGTCGGCAGCCTGATAGCCAAGCAGGACGTTGAGTTTGCCCTTGTACCCGCTGTGGCGGCGGATTTGACGCTTCAGCGCGTTCAACTGCGCCTGGATGTCGGAAGCGTCAGCCGTCCACAGGTCATCACCCGTAAGGGCGGGCTGAATGATCTTGGTGTCGCCAGCGCCGGACGTGAAGTTGTAGTCCACTTTGTAGCGGGCCACGCCCTTGGCATCCTTCATGGTAGCCTTGCCTGTCGCCAGCACCTCTCCAGCCCATCCTTCGATGGTGCTTTCGATGCTGTCCAGCATGTTCTGGCCCTCAAGCAGGATGCGGCTGTTAAGAGCCGCGTTGGGGTCGGTGTTCATGCCGTCGAACGTGGGCGCACCAGCCATCGGCACAGCCGCGACCTGCTCATCGATCGGGTTGACGATGCGGATGCGCGGGGGCGTGATCGACTGAAGCGTGCCGTCGGCATGGCCCACCGGGGTGGCTGCTTCACCAACGCCAACAACCGGAAGCATGCGGGCGCGGATGGTCGTGTCACCCAGGGAAATGGCCTGCGTCGAGTGCGTTTCGCGATAGCCGAAAAGCGTCTCGCCCAGAAACGTGGTGCTTTTGAGTTTGCGCAGAAAGTTCAAGATGGTCTGCGGCGTGTAACCGTTAATCGGGAACATTTTTTCTTTCCTCCTGTTTTCAATTCGTCGTTATTTTTGTGTTCTCACCGGGCGAAATGCCTACGGGAGGATGACTGTTGCGCTTTCGATGGCGGGCAGCAAGGCAGCCACGACAGACGCGTCGGACTCGTCCGCCAGCGTCTCGGCAAGGATGTCGCTGCCAAGCAGGGCGGCCTCGATGTCGGT
Source organism: Allomicrovenator sp. (assembly GCA_041554035.1). GTDB lineage: Bacteria > Myxococcota_A > Bradymonadia > Bradymonadales > Bradymonadaceae > JBFFMO01. Next base: position 25,091 of record JBFFMO010000001.1, read on the forward strand.
GTCGGCCTGTGCGGTGGCATCCAAGGCGGCAAGGTTCACCGTGCCAGCAACGATGCAGGTGCAGGCGGTGTCTTCAGCCAGGGTGTCGGTGTCGGGATCGTTGTAAATGGCGTACTCGCCGCTTGCGCTGTACGCGGTGAAGTCCACCCAATTTTCGGCGGTGGCGTCGTACTGCAACACCTGGCCCACGGTGGGCGTGGCGGCAGCATCGACAAGAAGGCTCTTGGTTTCGCACGGGCCGAGTTCCAAAGAACCAGCGGCCACGTCAAACAACAGGGCGGCGAAGTTGATCTCGCCTGCGATGATGCACGTTGCGGTGGTGTCTGCCGTCAGGGCAACACCATCGTCGTCGTGCAGGATCGGTTCGGCGAAGATCGCCAGTTTCTGGTTGCGGCCAGGATCAAACCCGGCGAAGTGCTTCCACGCGCCGAGAACTTTGTCGAACTCCAGCACGCGACCGATTTTCGGAATTACGCCCGCTGCGACCGTCAGGGCCAACTTGCGGACGAAACCGGCCTCAAGGTTTTTCAGAGTGGCGATGGTAGCCGCCGTGAGTCCCAAACTCGTTTCACTCATTTTATTATGTCTCCGTTTCTAAAGTCTTTTTTGCGGGCGTGTTACTCGATGCCCAAATCTTTTGCGGCGGCAGCCAGACCAGCGGCGGCGGTTTTCTCCGCATCCTCGACGGACACTGCCGTCTCTTTCGCCTTGTCCACATTCGCGAGAGCCTTGTTGGTCTCGGCCATGTGAGCCACGACAGCGTTCAGGGCGGCCTTGGTGGTCACTCCCTCAACGCCCACGATGGCGGCGTACTGCGTGGCCGAAAGACCAGCCTTGTCGCACGCCTCAAGGACTGCGGCGGTGTCCAGAGCCTCGGGCTCCGGGGTGGTGTCTTCGGCCTTCTCTTTCGTGCCGGTGATGGCGGCCAGCAATTGAGCCATGAGCCCGCCTTCCTCTTTCTTGGCGGTCGCTTCCTCGGGGGTTTTCCCCGCGTTGGCAGCGATCTTGGCCTGATTCTCGGGGGTCACCTGGTCGGCTTTCCCCTCATGCATCAGAGCCAGCGCATCTTCATACGTCTGCATGGTGTTGCTCCTTCCGCGCGTTTCGCGCATTTGGGAATTCCCGCCCCAGGGCGAGTTTGAATCCGTTTCTTTCGCAGCCAGTTCACGAGCCATATCAATCGCGTCAGCCAGTTCGCCGATGCGGTCAATCATTCCGATTTCAAGAGCCTTCTTGGCCCCGTATATCCGCGCCTCACCGCTCATCTTGGAAACGGCTTGCGCGGTCGTGTCTCGGTTGCGTGCAATCTTGTCGATAAGAAGCGCGTCGGCTTCGTTGATCAGTTCTTCAAAGTAGGCAAGGGCCGCCCCCTCAAGCGGGCCAGCGTCGTTACCGGCTGCCTTCAGGGTGCGCGAAGTGACAAACTTGTATTCCACACCGGCGCGTTCGTTCGCTTTGCTCCGGTTCGTGTGGCGCATAATCACGCCGATGGAACCGACGCGGGCGGTCTCGTTCGCGACGATCTGATCCGCTGCGCTGCCAACCAGATAGGCGGCACTGGCCAGCGTGCCATTCCCGAATGCGACAACCGGTTTTTCCTGCCGCGCCTGAAATACCAAGTCCGCCAGCGTGACCGCGCCGTCAACCATTCCACCGGGCGAGTCGATGTCGAGAACGATGGCGGAAACGTTGGGGTCTTTTACTGCCTCCTGAATCGCCTTGCCGGTTAGTTCGGTGGACACGCCACCGGAAATCTGCATGAACATGTTGGCGCGTTTTGCCATCGTGCCAACCATCGGGATAACGCGCACCGCTCCGGCGTCCCACGGTTCGGGCGGCGAGAACTTGAAGTCGCCAGCGGCTGCGGAAACGTCGAGCCCTTCCATGCGCGGGTCGAGAATGTCAGAGATGATTCCCATGTATTCAGGCGTAATTGCCCAAGGATTAGAGAACGCAACATCGCCGATGCGGGGGTACTTATTTGTCATCTTTCGCGTCCTTTTCTGATTCGATAATCACTGTGGTGGGAGACTGCGCGGGGGTGAGTTTCAACTCCGCCATGTAGTCTTCTTCTTCTTTGCGCTCGTCCATCAGGTCGAAGAAGTTCTGCCCCTTTTCACGCGCAATCTGCTGGCGCGAAGTGGAGCCATTTTCCAAAGCCAACTTGTAGGAGGTTTCCTGTTTGGTCGGGTCAAGCTCTCGGGGGATCGGGTGGGAAATCTGGACGGCGTAGGGGTCAACAACGCCCGCAGGAACGGGACGCTTGCGCAGGATGAAATAAACGTGATCGACGAATTTGCGCCAGATCGGTTCAATCAACTCTTCATCCATCTCGCGGGAGAGGTCGGCGAAAAACAGACGATCCTCGTTGTCCGCCTGACGACCGCCCGAGTAGGACACGCCGGTCAGGTTCCGAGTCAGCAAGAGATACGAAATGCCCAGACCAGCGGCGATTGCGTGGTGAATCACGCTCGTGAACTCCGCAAGGTTCTGCGGCGGGGAGGTGGCGGCGACCATTTTCACGTCGGTGTTTTTGTCGAGGTTGTAGATTGTCCCGTAGGAAAGCGGCGTGCCGTGCAGGGTCTGGTTGCTCATTGTGCCGTCAACATTTTTATCTGACACTTCAGAACCGACCCCTGGGCTCCAGTCATGTTTTGTGAGTTCGGGATCGCGGCTGCTGATGAAGGCGGTCATGCAAGCCTGCACCCAGGCTTTCGTTATTGTCGCGTTGCGGAATTCGTCGTCGTCGGCCAGCAGCAAAACAGCGGGGGTCAGGAACGGGATGCCGCGCGGGTTCCCGTATCGGGAACTGTTCGACCAGTGAAAGACACGCGAGGCAGGGACGCGGGTCAGTTTGCGATTAACCGCACCCGCGAACATATCTTTCCCGTCATCGTAAAAGTGATAGGCAACGATTCGCCCTGCGGGGTTTGTCTCAATCCCCATGTTGACTTTGTTACCCTCGGGCACGCCTTCGGCGAGTTGGGCGTCCTCGGGCAACTGGTCGCCTTCGACGATCTGAAAGCGCAAACTGAAAGGCAGGTCTTTGTGGTTGGAATCAACAACGAAAACTTCACCGTCGCGGAAATACGTCCGCGCCAGCATCTTAAAAAACCGGTGGCCCTTATCGCCCTTGACCGAGATGTCCCAGCAAAATTCTTTGAAGAGCGCACGCAACGCCAGGTTCTCGTCGCGAAGCCGCCCCTTTTCCGCGTTGGTCAACTGCGGCTGGAAATCCAAGCCCGCGCCAACCGTGCGGCGCACCATCGCTTCAATTGCACCATGAGCAATCAGGTTGTTGTTGTACAGGTCACGGCACCGGGCTCGAACAACGCCCAACACGCCGCAACGCAGTTCTTTCTCGGCGGCCTCGCTCCAGGAGCGCAGATTGCTCGTGAACCGGTTAAAACCACCGGCGCGAAAAATAGGCTGTCCGTATTGATCAAGAATGGTCATTAGCGGGGCGACCTTATGGCGAGAATGCGAGCCGCGCCGGACGCTGCTTCAAGTCGGCGTATCGTGGATCGCTTCTCGTCAACCATCTTCTGGAGTTCTGAAAAGGGGATGCGGCGGGCGAAGTTACCATCGGAGCGATACTCTTCGATTCCCTCTGCATAGGAGTCGAGCATCTCTTCGAGACGGGCTAAATCGGCTTTGAGTTGGTCAAGGTAGACGGACACGGCGCGCCCCTTTCTGGTTCAATCAGACCAGACGGAGCAGCATGGCGCAAGAAGGTCATTTACAGATCTGTAAATACCGTTTTAATATTTAGTGTTCCGTAATGTTCCGTAGTGTTCGGTAGTGTTCGGTAGCGTTTGCGAGGCTTTTTTGTGGGTCAGGAAAAACGACCGCTGGCAATCCGGGTCGCGTTATTTATGCCACAAGAGGGGAGGTCGTCAGTCGTCTTTGCTGTTGCACCGCAAGCGGGGCATTTCCAATAGCGGGTGCGGATGCGCGTCCCGTCGCCGTTCACTTCAACCGGAGCAGAGACGACACGCATCCGCTGGCCACAGCAATAGGCTACTTCTTCCGGCATAATGATTGGCGGCATTATCTCCCCCTCCGTGCGGCGTAGGCGGCTGCCGGGTTGTCTTGCATGCCCGACCCGCGCAGTGCAGCCTCTTTGGCTTGGCGTTTCGCCTCGCTGGCTTGCGTGTCTCTCTCAAGTGGCTGCAACTTCCAAAGCCCCTTGAACTCAGCCATTGCGAGCGCACCAACTGCGCAGTCGAACCAATGGTTGTCCGCGCCCTGATATTTCGGTTCCCAGACTTCTTTCCCTTTTTTGACAATTTTATGCTCTGCCGCCCACTGCTTCAGCAACGCTTGATCGGCACTCTTGCACAACTCGATTCTATTCCTGTCCTGATTCTCTTCTCGCTCGCGCTCAACGGGATCAAGCAAGCGTGCGAAAATGTCCTTGTAGTGCATCGTGTCGACGTGCAAACCCTTGAAACCACGAGCCAGTTTGTGTCGGGCCGCGTCAATCGTGAACGGCTTGACGGCCAGGGTCATGCTTTGCTGGCCCTTGGTCGGGATGCAGTACGGCTGGCGCGAATGGCAGAACTGATAAACCTCGCTCACACGCTCACCCCAACCAGAGTCAACGCCAATCGTCGGAGCGAACCGTCGCCCCCCTTGCTCAAAAATCCGGACAAGTTGTTGATCAATATCCGCGATTGAAAACTCTTGTCCGTAGTCAATAAGCCAGCCGCGATACCCATACCCCCACGCCCACAGGTTCCAGTAGAGCCCCTTGCGCTCGCCATGCCAGTCGATAAAGCCGGTCAGTATTTGCGTTTCTTCCGGCAGCGTCCCGCGCTCCAGAGTTGCCTCGGTCAGCAGCGGCGACAACTTCGCTGTTTCCAGCCCGGATACCTTCTCCTGGAACGGCTCCGCCAGCCACGAGTTGGTGAAGTTCTGGAGTTTCTCCCGATTGCCCTGCGATGCCAAAAACTCGTGAACCACCAGAGAGAATGAAACCCACGGAGAATAGATGGCGCTCATGTGAAAGCCCACATGGGACGCGTCGCCCGCCTCCTGTTCCCCCTCACGAAACCACTCGCCCTTTGCCAGCATGGCGGGCTTGTCGCGGTCTGTGATCCGTTCGCCGCAGTGAGAGCACTCGTACCAAGCCAGATTGCCGGACAACACCCGCTCTGGATCGCGCTCTCCCTCGGGGAACTTGATCTGCGACCATTCGAGCGTCTGGAAAATCCCGCAGTGCGGGCAAGGGACGTGATACTTGTGCTGGACGGACCGGTCCCACTCCTGCATGATCAAGTCATCCGGGACGGTTGGAGTCGAGGTGCAAATGATTTTCGAGCGCCCCGGAAACGTCATGGTCCGCTGCCGGGCCAGCGAAACAGGGTCCGCCTCCTTGCGCACCGACATGGGGAACTTACCGACCTCGTCCAGAAAGACGTAGCAGATCGGCATACTGGCCAGCGAAGACGGCGACCCGGCCCACGCGAACAGGAGCAGACTGTTGTCGAGTTTGTAGCGGAGTTTTTGCTTGTCGCGGGGCCGCTCGGTCAGGTGCGCCTTGAGCGCCTCGCACGAGTCAAACATGGTCAAGATGCGGTCCTCCGAAAACTTCCGCGCCACGTCCCGATCCGGCAGGACGTAAAGCATCGGCCCCGGTTTGTTGCATACCGTCCACGCCAGCAGGTTCTTGGCGATTTGCGTCTTGCCTACCTGCGTCGCACACAGGAGCGTTATCTTTCGGACATGTGGGGACGCGTAAGCCTCCATGATGGCGCGGGCATAGGGCGTGCGCGAAACCCTATACGGCCCCGGCTCGGATGAATCGATGCTGGACAGCACGACATTCTCTTCGCACCACTCGGTAATGGTCAGGTTCGCCGGTGGACGTATCGACCGCCCGACGTGCGAGAACTGTTCCGCGAACCGTGCGCTATTCAACATCCTGGCAGAGTTCCCCCAAGCGAGACCGGATTTCGTCGTTGATCGCCTGCTCTATCGTGCTGATTTCCTGGCCGTAAAGCATGGGAGCCAGTTTCGCTCCCAAGCCGGAAATGGTGTCTTTGAAGAAAACCCCGAGTTCGATCTCGCGGCTTTCCACGTCAGCCAACGGGACCAACTTGCCGAGACGCTGCGCCAGTTTGGCCTCTTGCATTTGTGCGTCGGCCCGTTCCTTGCGCTGTTTCCAATTAACGCCGTTTTCATCCCGTGCGCCCTCTTCGTTTGGAGCCGATCCGATCAACTCTTCCGCCTGCCGGGTCAACTTCCAGTCGAGGTGCCACGCCATCACGTCGCGCAGGCTGTACGTCTTGTCGCGGTTTCGCGGGCAGCCGTTCCGCTTCACCCAGTCCGTGACTGTCTGCTTATTGACCCCGAATATCTCGGCGACGTCGATCCCGCGCAACGACTGGTCAGCCGCAGCGAACCACCCAGCCTCGTGGAATTCTTTGATCATCCACGGGTGCGCGTGGGCCTGTTCTGCCACGGCAAGCACCTTGGCCTTTTGCTCTTTCGTTACGACTTGCTTGGCCTTCCGTTTCGCCATTTAGGCCCCCTCAGTCCGGTAATCAGCAACCCCAAAAAAATCTAAAACTCGTAAAAAGAGCGAACTCGGGGAACTAACCCCGACCCCCTCCCCCCGGGGGAGGACCCGCGGCCTCTCTCGCGCCGTCTCGCGCCCCGTGAGGGCTGTTCTCGGTCGCGCCAAGGGTGCGGGGCGGCTAAATGACGCGAGGCTGTGACGGGCTTTATTTAAAGCGATAGGGGCAAGTGTTTCCGAAGAACTTTGTGTGTGATTTGATTTTGGATAAAACAAAAGCGGACACTCCTCGTTGGCTTGAGCAACGAGCGGGAGTGTCCGCCAAGACAGGGAGAGAATAGCAGCGGAGAACTGAGGCGTCAAGTATAATCTCATTACTTGCTCTCTTCCGTTGGGTAGCCAGAGCGGGGGAGTTCTCGGAGCATTACCCAGACACCCGGCGTGTCTGCCCAAAACTTCTGGCTTGTTCCGTCGGCGATGTGCGAGTCGTTGTCCACGAAGCCGAGCCTCTCCAACTCGTCGCACAATGCTTTTGGGATGTTGTCCCAGTCTGGCGTGGTCGTCTTCCAGTCTCCGTTGCGATGCTTGCTCTTCGGGGAGATCGGCCACAGGAACTTGAGTACGCACTGAAGCGGGGCCTTGAGCGGCTTCTCCGGGATGTGGGCGGCCAGGTGACAGCGGAACTTGATGCGGGCAGCCTTGAGCGGGTCGCTGTCCCTGATTGTCGTGATCCTGCCACGCTTGCTTGCTTGCTTGGCTTGGGCTGTGACGGTCGGCGGTATCATGGGCATGAAGAACTTGAGTTTCCTGTGCTGTGTCATCGCGTGGCGTCCTGTCGTATGACATCAAGTATTTCCATACGGTGGTGGCGATCCGCTGCCGCCGCAAACTTATCCATCCGAGCGCCGGAAACAAACGCAAGGTTTTCCGCATCGAACGTCAAGTAAAGCCGCTTGCCTTCAATTGACACGACATAAACAATTCTGCCAATATCCATTTCTGATTTTGTGGCTATTCTTCGATAGATTGCCCACTTCATTTTGTCACCTCTTCCTTTCTCTTCTTTACGCGCACAAGTCCCTGTTCCGGCGAGGATAAAGGGGGCGGCACTTTAAGCCCCCTTTTCCACGCAAGGGACAGGAGGGACAATTCATATATTTATATATGGTTGTCCCTGTCCCTGCTGGGGACAGAATCAGGGACAGGACGTCCTGTCTTTGTCCCTGCGGGGGACAGGGACAGGACGTGGTGTCCCGATTCCTGTCCCTGAGTGCTTTTAGGTGGCGCGTCATTCTGTCTCATTTTTGCTATCCTTCCGTAATACAAGCCCCTTGGAAACGACCATTTCGGGGTGCTTGATCAAGTATCTCCTGACCGTCTTCTCTGCTACCCCCATCGTCTCCGCAAGGTCTTCCGTGGTCACTGCTGGCCCTTCCGAGAGGCATGCTTTGTACGCCTCGCTCAGTGCCTCGTTCTGTTCCTTTTGGCGTTCCTTGACGCTCTTCTTCGGCTTAGCATTCTTCTGCCACGGAGCCTCTTCGCCCTCCGCCTTGGCATCCTTCAGAAGCGAATATCGGTCATCGGAGTGGATGGGGTAGCGGAAGAATATCGACTTCGGCGGCATGGTTGGGAACTCGCGCAGAGTGGTCTCCACGCGCCAGCCTGACGCCAGTGTCGCCGCTTCCCGGATGATGGGCCGATATTGCCTGACAGCGTCCGCAAGGCCATTCATCTCCGCCCAGGCTATAAGGTCGCGAGAAACGACCGTGTTGTCCTGTGGGCAGGTGTCGCGCCAATTTGGGCTAACGTGGTCGAAGGCATTGCTCAGTCCGTGGCATTCCCACGAGTTGACAATCTGGTATCGGCGGGCATCGTCGATGTTGAGTTCGATCAGGTCCACGATGGCGTCGGGGTCGCGGGAGAACACGCCAGAGCCAGAGGAGCGGTCTCGACTGCTCTTTTGCCCCTGCGTACCTTTCGAATGGTGGTGGCAGTAGATGGTCGCTGCCCCGAGTTCCTTGCAAATCCGGTCGAATTGATTGCAGAACTTCGCCATCTGCTCCGCGCTGTTCTCGTCACCGGTCAGGACTTTGTATATGGGGTCAATGACCACGGCGGCATAACGCTTTTGCAGGGCTCTGCGGATGAGTTTAGGCGCGAGCCTGTCCATGCTGGTCGCATTGCCCCGGAGATTCCACACGTCCAACATGCCGGGGGTTCGCTTTATTCGCAGGGCCTCGTATATCTTCCAGAATCGGTGCCGACAGGATCGCTCGTCGAGTTCGAGGTTGACATACAGGACGCGGCCCTGCTTGACCGGCCACCCGAGCCACGTCCCGCCTTCCGCAAGGGCTACGCACAACTGCATAAGGGCAAATGATTTCCCGGCCTTGCTTGGCCCGGATAGTAGCATCTTGTGCCCTTCGCGGAGTAGGCCGTCAATCAGGCACGGCGCCAGTTCTGGCTCTTTTTCGTCGATGCTCAACTCTTCGATGTCCGGGAGATCGTCGTTCAGGTCTTCAACCCAATCATGCCATTCTTTCCAGGATGACTTGCCAACGTTGGTGCCGATCAGGTATTGCCGGTTGCCCCCCCGTACGATGCCAGGCATGCGCGATAGGCGTGAGGGGTTTCGGTTCTGCCTGTCGAGGATTAGGCCGTTTCAGGTGCAAACGTCCCACAGAAAATCAACGCGCTTTCGGTACTCCTCGATTGTATCCGCGTCAATTTTGACGATTGCGTGGATTGATTTTCCACCGGAGTGCACGATTGCAGCGCACGGCAGTTCCAGTTCGCGGATAATGGCGTACTGCTTCGGCATTGGAATTTCGTCACTTTCGACCAAGGCATATCGGTGAGAAGTGACGTTATCGTCGCGGACTCCGGTGCCGTTCATGGGATTGAATCTGATCCATGCACCAGCCTTGGGATCGGCATCGCCAATCACGCGCCCCACATTTCCGCCACATTTGCCAAGTTGCTCGATAAGTTGCCCGGCTGTCCGGTCATAGGCACCCATTCCCTTTGGAAGGTATTTGCCTTTTGCTTCATTTAGCCAGGATTCAACGTTGTACGAAACTTTTTCATCTGATTGAAATAGCGTTGACAGGTAAGACATGAGGTCTTTAACCGGGTTCCAACTCGGGCCAGGGTCGGGGATTTCGGAATCTTGCAACCAATCGGCGTCAATGATGCGGAGGTCTTTGCCGGACACACACACATCCTCATTCCATCCAAGCGAACGGCCTTCTTCTCTGGGCGGCTTCCATCCTTGGGCCATTGCCATCTTTGCCAGTGATGCCACGGTGATTGGCTGCGCCGATCCGTGGAAGGATTGCCATTTCTGGTGGCAATCTCCCTCCCGGTATCTGGCCGGGTCGCGTCGGCTCCATGCGTCCCACTGATCGGGGGATAGGCCTGCGTCCTTCAGCGCCATCCCGGCATAGAGCCACTCCTCGTACTGGAGTTGGCTTGGGTCTATGTGATTGAGCATTTCGAGTGCTTCAGACATCTGCGTTCCCTTCTTTTTTAAACATCGCGCACAGCAAAGGAAAGTTATGCCGGCGAGATGTTGTGTTTCTCGATATACTTCCTGACGGTAGACGGCGGCATTTCGAGCCCGACAGCCAGGTGTTCCACGTCATAGTCAAAGCGCGGGAGCCACTTGCGAATGAGGCGTACGGTCTCGGCCTCGTCGGCTTGCTGCTCGGCAGTCTTGCGAGAGCCACCACGGGCGAGAGCGTAACCAGCGGCCTTTGCCATCGTGGTCATGGTTCGCCGGGTGAGGCCGTGCCGTTGCGCGATTGTGGCCCGCTCCCCGATGGACTCGGCATAGGCTCGGATCGCATCGGCGGCTTGTTCGGCTGTGCGCCATGCTTTGGGCTGCCGGAACGTTGCGTCTCCGATGTGGAGGGTTCCGTATTTGATTGATATTTTGTTCATGCTTTTCTCCGCGTTCTTGATAGCCGATCAGGATGTTTTTGCTTCCGGCATTGGTCGCCAACCGATCACGCGGCCAGGTGTCATTCGTGTTTGCGTGTTACGCAAAAAGCACCACCCTGTATCCTTTCGACGGTATCCCTCGCCTACTGTATTAGCCTCTCCGGGGCCATATCCAATTAGAAGCAAAAGAGGTTCCATCATAGGAGCATCATCGTCCCTCCACCGTGTTTCCTCTCGCAGCGCGGCTATTTCACACCACGCGGTCTGCGCCTCATGTCTAGATTGATAATCTCCACTCTCCGCTCCACATATAACGCAGTTACAATACCATTTCCCTGGCCGTCTTCTGACAGCCTCAACGTGTTCTTCTCCACAAAAAAACATTTCATCGCTTCACTCCTCCACCTTCGTTCGATGCGCCGCCTGACTACATATCAGGTGCGTTTGATCCGTGGTCTAAAGTGGGTTACATCCTCAACACACTTCCATTCTTCATCCAGTGGGCACCATGTTTTCCACCCAGCGGTAAGGAAATATGTTTCGTACTCCTCGTCGTATTCAAACACTTCACCGCCACCGTACTTGATATCGTTTTCCGCTTCAGAATAATCCCCCGATTCGTAGAACGGATCATATGTCTTTTCCGGAATAAAAAGTGCGGGCATCACGCGCCAGTCGTTTCTGTCGATCTTGACCATGTATTCCGGTCCACCAATGTCGCAGTATTCTTCTGGTTGTTCTTTTTCCACGTCGCGCCAGCGCGACTGCTCACGCAACATATCCAGTTCTTTTTGCAGCGTTTTATAATCGCAATCTACCTGAAGAAGCCTATCGTATTCTGTTTGGTTAATAGCAATCATTTTGGGTGGGTATGTAAAAGTCATGTTCCTATATTTCCTGTGTCCCTGATGTGTAATCAGGTGTTGGGTTTTTCCAACCGTGGCTGGCCACATTTGCAAAACTCAGCGTCTTCTCCGCACCAACATCCTCTTCCAAATGTGCCTGGTGTAGGTAGTTCTTCGTCGTGCAAATCTGCTTTCAGCATTGCGGCATAGCACTCTGGGTGCATTCTCGCGGTAACAGACTCTCCATAGCAAAACCAGGAAGAATAGGGTTGTCCTGTGTCTATGTTCTCCCAGCACCAATCACAAGGGTAGTTCTTCCTTGATTTTTTTATATGTCGGGTTTCGCTTACGCTCATTTATTCCTCCTTGGCGTTCCTGATTCTTCATCAGGTGGTAGTTTCCTTAAAAAAATCCTGGGCCCCAACGCATCTTCTTTAAAATCAAACGTTTGTAAAAGTGCTAACAGTTTATAGTTTTACTTGGGCCCAACTTCCCAACATGAGCGCCTGATAATCAGTCAAGCGGTGTAAACGTTGCCAAGCAGCGGCGTATCTCCATGTGCTGGCCGGGTAACCATTTTCCGGTTGTGCCTTTGCATGAGCGTGGTTTGCCTTGCAACAAAAGCCCCCTAACCCATTCATCATCAAAGGATTTCACCTGAAAAACGAACCGCCCTTTTCGACAATGCCAGACGCTATAGACAGCCCCCACCACCACGCTCTCAACAGGTTGTTTCGTTGTAGCCATTTTTGCATTCCTTTCTGCCGGGTGTCCGAATTCTTGACAATCGATCAAGTATTCACTTTGCTTTCCAGCAAGGTGGTATATTTTGCTTGTAGCAGTAATATTTGATCCCATACCTTCTGATGCTCATTCTCTACAACCTGAAGATGTGTTGATGATAAACCCTCTTCATGTATTGCCCTTGCTGCTCTCTTCGCTGCTATCAGGCTACTGTTTGCTTGACACATTATTTGAATGAAACCCATCTCGTTTAGATCTTTTGCTTTTGGCTGCGTTTCCAGCATCATATATCTCTCCTTCCATGGCTTCCTGACTGTTGATCAGGGCTGTTTAAAATTTCCATATCGCCCGGCTACCTCCGGAACTTTTCACGATCTTTGAGAAAAGTTCCCCTCCCATAGCCTTTGATAATATCTGGTTGTCTAACCGGAATGGATCTGTATTATTCAGCATGAAGCATATGCGTTTGGCTCCGCTCAATAACCAAAGGCCATCGCGACACTCAGGCTTCTCTTTGTCGGAGACCACCGTTACAGCCCGTCCGTGCTTTCTGGAGTCTTTCACAATAATCATTTTTAAATCCTCTCGCGCCTGACAGTCCATCAGGCGTTCACTTCTTTGTAGAAATCGGCCTCATCCCATTCTGGGCAAGTATCCTGTGGCTCTATGTGGTGCGTGTATTTCTTTGAAGACTCGTTGCCGCAGCGTCCTATTTGCTTGTTCCCAACAAAATCAAGTTTAGGCCATTGGCAAAAAAGGCAGTGCGGTGGAAGTGGTGGCTTTCCCATTGTTTCCCCCTTTCAGCCATCCTGATACATAGTCAGGCCCGCTCACTTCCGAATTTTGTACATCGCAGCCAAACACTTTTTCGCCAGCCGGTCCTGTGCCTCCGTGAAAAACAACTGGTCAACGCCAGCCGCGTTTTTCGTAATCTTCACTATGTCGATGTCCTGCAACGCAGCACATCCGTACCCGTCGAAAGTGATGGTCACTCGGTGGGCGAGTACCGAACTCCTGAAACCTTCCGGCCAGGAGGGAGTAGAGACAACCCACGCGCCCGCCCAACCTGCCTTCGTGTCGCCGAGCAACTGACACAGGCTGCGTTTTGCGTCTGTGATTATTTCAACCAGGTCGGGCATACGCTCAAAGCAGCAATCCAGATCGTAGGACATGATTGTCTCTTGCAGGATTTCGTCGATTTCTAATTCGTTCGCCCTGTTTATTGCGATGGTTTTCATTGGCATTGTTCGAGTTCCTCCATTGTTATCCACCCGCCAACAGACAGCACAGGAAGGCCGTTACTAATCGCAAGGGCAATCTCTGCGCGTGCGCCAAGACTATTTTTAAACCCACTTAAAACAGCGACCCCATCGGAAGCGCGAACCATTGCGAGATCAATATCGAGATACTGCGCCCGCGTCAGTCCGTCCGGGTTTTTTGCCGGATTCAGTACCACATAGCCAGCAGCCTGAAGTTCTTTCTCTGCCTCAAAAAACGCTGGGCGGTTGTGATCCGGAAGGCCCGCCATCGGGCCGGAAATGTAAAGCACCTTCTCGTTCATTTTATTTTTCTCCGTTTATCGTGTTGGTTGGTATTCTTTGGCGTTGACCCCGTGCGGCGGTCTCCAGTTGTTCGCGGCAATGCGCGAGATCATGTTGTTCGCCCCTTCAAAAGTCCACGCCCCGACGTGCTGAAAATTCATTTTTTCTAGCAGCCTGATTTGCTTGGCTGTAGCAAGGCCACTGTCCCTGCGCTTTTCTATGCTCTTGATGATCAACTCCGCTTCGCCCGCGCTTTTGATTTCGTCCGGGAATATTCCCGCGCCTTCCAGCGACTTTTTCTGCTGGTCAGTCGGTGCGGCTTGCTCCCACCCGAACGCTGGCTCATAGTTGGTCAAGTCCTGCGACTGGATCGACATTGCGTATTGCAGCGGGTCCACAAGATTGCGCTTGCGCTTCTTCATCTTCTCCAGTTGTTTAGCCAGGGCCTCTTCACGCTCGGCCACGCAATCGCTTTCGCCTTGCACCATCTCCTCTTCAAGATCAACCGCACAACCGGCCTCAGCAATGTTCTCGGTCATCTTAGCCGCGACCTCTTCGGAGTCGGCTATCAGGTGCGCCGGTCGGCTCAACTCGTGGCGATCCGTGTGCCACAAGAAATCGAGCAGCAGCAAGTGAGTCTTTCCCGTTTCAGGAGAAAGGCGCGTCCCTCGTCCAATCATCTGGCAGTAGAGGCTCCGCACCTTCGTCGGTCGCAGCGGGATAACGCAATCAACTGCGGGGGAGTCCCACCCCTCGGTGAGTAGCATCGAGTTGCAAAGCACGTTGTATCGCCCGGCCTCAAAGTCGGCCAGAATCTCCGCGCGATCCTTGCTTTCGCCGTTCACCTCGGCGGCCCGAAAGCCCTTCGCGTTCAGGAAATCGCGCATCTTCTGGCTGGTCGCCACGAGAGGCAAGAACACCACTGTTTTACGATCAGCGCAGTAGTGCGTCATTTCGTCGGCGATCCGTTCGAGATAGGGATCGAGGGCGCTGCCGAGTTCGCCGACCTTGAAGTCGCCAGAAACGCCGACCCCTGAAATGTCGAGTCTCAGGGGGATAGTTTGCGCTCTGATAGGTGTAAGAAATCCGTCCTTGATAGCCTGGGGCAATGAATAGGAGTAAGCCAGACTCTCGAAGAAAATCCCAAGTTCGCGCATGTCGCCGCGATCAGGTGTCGCGGTGACGCCAAGCACGTCGGCTCCGCTGAAATGCTCAAAGACTTTCTGGTATGAGTTCGCCAGGCAGTGGTGCGCCTCGTCGACGATAATCACGTCGTAAAAGTCCGGTGGAAACTGGCGGAGCCGTTTCTTGCGCATGAGTGTCTGAACAGAACCGACCGTCACGCGATACCATTCGCCAAGCGCGGACAACTCTGCTTTTTCAACAGCGCAACCAAGCCCCGTTGACTTCTGTAGTTTGTCGGCTGCCTGGTCGAGCAACTCGCCACGGTGCGCCATTATGAGGCAACGCTTCCCCCGCCGGACAAGTTCTTCGACGAGTTTGCAGAACACAATCGTTTTGCCCGTCCCGGTGGGTAGCACCAGCAATGTGCGCTGGATGCCTTTATCCCACTCGTTCAGGATGGCGTCTTTGGCTTCTTGTTGGTATGGTCTGAGTTGCATAATTTGTACAGGCTCCGTAAATCTGCTTGTATTGCTCCCGTCCTTGCTCGTGGCCCGCGTGATCCTTGCGCGGCATCTATTTTTATGCGCTCAAGGAATTTTGAGGGGCCGCCATTCTTTGGGCCTTCGATCACAATTCCTGGGTGCAGCGTGAACGGGAAAGGCGGGAGGTCCTCGTCCGTCAACGTCTGCACCCAGTCGCGCAGCCTCATTAGAACGGCAATTCATCGTCAGTAGCGGGGGCAGCCTGTTGCTGCGGTTGTGGTGCGTACTGCGGTGGAGGTGCATATTGCGTCGGTTGCGGTTGTGCGTATTGTTGCTGCTGCGGCGGAGGTGGTGCCGTCTGCCCTTGTTGGGGCGGGAGGAACTCTTCGACGCGGTTGAACATCTTGCCTGGGTTTTTGTTGCTTTCCTGCTGGCCGATTCGCACCATGCCGCGCCGTCCCACCGCGCTTTCAAAAAACCCGAGATTAAACTTCGTCGCGTCTGGGGCAATCAATCCGGTGGAGACAAAGAACTCCCGAACAAACCCAGAGCAGCGGCTGTGGCACAGAATCTGGTGTTCCTTGATGTTCAGGGTTCCTTCTGCCCCGCCGTCAACTTCCAAATCCAACAGGGCCTTGTTGCAGCCCTCTTTGATTTTTCCGTTAGGTGTCGGAGAGAACCACCCGCGCTTGAAAAACTTAACTTCAAACGGATAGTTTCCGGGCGGCAGTAGCGTAAAACCTCCACTGCCATCGTCTTCTACATCGTCGTTCCAATCGAGAGGTCTACCTTGGTCGTTCGTCATGCTGTTGCTCCCTTCAGTGTGTTAATGCGTTTGACCACGGTGGGCCAGTTCGCTATGAGTTTCCCCTGGACAAAATCAGGGGCATAGTTCCGTATTGGTGCGTCCACGGGGTAGTACTTGGGCGACACGGCCATTCGCAATTCCGCACCAGTCACGCCGCTTTGCTGCATAAGGTCGGCCAGTGCTTGCGGCACTCCGCCGTCGAGTTCAGGGTTTGCAGGCGGCACCATTGCTGGCTGTGCTGGTGCCGCCTGCGGGGCGGGGGCTGGTGGTGTCTCGGGAGCAGGAGCGGGAGCAGGAGCGGGCTTTTGCGCTTCGTAAGGAAACTGGTCTGCGGGTGCTGGTGCTGGTGCTGTCTGCTGAATGGGCTGCGGTGCGGGTGCTGGAGTTGATCCTTCAGGCCAGCGTGTGCGGGAGAATGCGTGTGCTTCATCTTCGATGCGTGTATCATCAAGCGTCATTTTTGCGGGCCAGCCGAAACGATTCTTTGCCAGCCAGGCGGGGCGATACTCGGCGTACATAACGCGGTTATGACCTTGCGCTTTTGTCTTGTTGCTTCCATCAATCGCGACCGTGTGCGTTTCATAACTCGCGAATATAATATTTTCAGCCCAATCAGCCGCTTTTTCCGCGCATGAATTATTACTCAATGCCAACATCCATCTGTCATAGGCTGTCCCGAGTTCTTCAGGTATGTCGTATTTCTTGACAGTCCCGTGCGAGACCAGAACGACGTGATACCCTCGCTCCACAACCTCTGTCAGTTTGTCGAGGAACTTTCCCCATTCAAGGTAAAGCGCACTATATGTTGCGCCCCAATCATTCGCACCACCAAGATTCTTGATATTTCGTATGGCGCAAATATGCTCTATGCAAAGGCGTTCAGCCCAATCAAGAGTGTCAATAACCAGCGTCAAATGCCCGTCCGGGTTACGCAAAAACTCGTTGATCTGCTCCAGTAGCATCATCCAACTGGAGGGCTTGCTTTCTCGCGACACGTTGATCCGCCATGTGCTGCCCTCAATGTCGAGGAATAGGGGCTTCGGGAATTTGCTTGCCTTGGTGCTTTTCCCCACTCCCTGTATGCCATAGAAAATCATTTTCATTGCTGCTAAGATTAATCCGCTGCTTCTTGTCATTGTTCTGCCTTCCTGTTTTAGATTTCGATGTCGTCAGTTGCCGACACAAGTTCGCCGTATCCGTCTTCGATGATGACCGAGCATTCGCCCCCGGTAGAAACTCGCGTGGCGATCACCTGGAGCCCTTCGGACTCTACCCACGCGCCGAACTCCTGAAGGGTCTGCATGTCCATCTGTTCGAGTTTGTCCACAAGAACAAAGCCGCACTCGGGGTTCAGGCGTCGGACGATTGCCGTGGCAACGCGCAATTGCTCGGAGCCACTCATGCAGTCCCACCTCTGGCCGTTGTAAACGAGTTCGCCGTCTTCGATTGACAGGTTGGGAAGCGGGAGGTTCGCCCCGTTCAGGAGGGCCATTTTCTTGGCGCGGGCCTCATCTATCCTGTTTGTCAGCGTGTCGTATTGTGCGGAGTATTTTGCGGCCTCTTCCTGAGCGTGTGCCTTGTCGAGATTGGCGCGAATCTTGGTATTGAGTTCGTCGATTGCGGCAAGGTCGGCTTCAATCGCAGCGGTTGACTCGTCTGTCAATTGCTCGGCGGTTTTCTGCGCGGTCGAGAAGTCGTTCAGGATGCGGGTTTGTTCGACTTGTGCTTGCGCCAACTGCTCGGCCAGCGACTGAACCTTTGCGTTTATGGCGGTCACTTCTGTTTGCAGTTGGGCCACCCGGTTGCGCTTCATTTGGTTCTCACCGTTGCGGGCAAGTATGGCTTGCTGCCGATGGATCAGTTCGGTGGCGGTGACCGGGGCTTCCTGCTCAACGTCCGGGAAATCGCGCATCTCGTCCGCGTACTTCTTTTTCTGGTCGGCGATCTGCCCCTGCGTGTGGCGTTCGTTGTAGAGTCGTTTTTCTTCGGCTTCCAGTTCGGCGAGTTGCTGCCCTACCCCGATGATTTGCAAGAGGGTCTGGGCTTTTTCCTTGTCCGTGGAGTTCATGAACTTCGGAAGATCAAGAGCGAACACCGGAATAAACTCGTTGAGCAAAGCCTGGCCCGCTTTGTTCCCTGCGGGGTCGGTAACCTTCAGCGTCGAGTTGGTGCCTTTGCGCTCGACCACGATGCCGTTCGAGAGCGTCAGTTTGATTTCTGGGTTGCACTGCGACCCCTCGCGCTTGATCTGCGATGGTTTGTATTTCTCACCGCCCAGAGCGTACACGATGGCATCAAGCACAGTGGTCTTGCCCTGCCCGTTTCTGCCACCGATGACCGTCAAGCCGTCTGGGGTGCAAATCATTTTGACGGCCTTAATCCGCTTGGTGTTTTCGATTTCGAGTGTGTTGATTTTGACTGACATTCTTTTTCTCTCTCCTATTCTCTCCGCCGTGGCGGTTATTCTGGTAGCCGCTCAACGGCTTTTTTCTTTAGTGTGATGGTTGCCTCGTACAGTTCGCCGGGCTCCACGGCGTCGGGGAGGATGTCCTCAAATAATTCGCTGTCCGGGAAGTGTTCGTGGAACTCCCAATTAAAGAAACGTCCGTTGTCAAAAATGAGTGGCACGAGTCTGGAGACAACAAAACACTCCCCGTCTTCATGCGCCCCGATCTGCACCTCGATTGTTTTCTCGCTCACTGTCTTGTGTCCTTTCTTCTCGTGTTTGAATGGGCGGGCGGCGGCCTTGGCGACCTGGCGCATGATGAGGAGTAATGCGCGAAGGAAACCGCCGCCCGCATGGCGGCAAGGTATAAGTGAGGAGTTGCGACTTGCCTTTGCCCTTGGGTTAGAGGGACTTTTGCCGCCGGGGAAGTTTCTGTGGGATGCGTCAAGCATGATCGACCACCTCCACTGCTGTGTTGATTCCGAACTGGAGAGAAGCAACCCGTTTGGCCTCGCTCGTGTCCGGGTCAAAGTAGTATGTCTCGTTGATCTTGGTAAAAACTGTAATTCCCTGAGGAAGCCTGAACCGCTGGCATGCTTTAACCTCGTGAATGAATTTGACTCGTGGTTCTCGCGTCGTGAGCATGGTTCTCTCCCGTCCGTTTTGAGTGTTGTTTTTCAAAACGCTGTAAAATAAGTGTTATGTTTTGGTGCTATTCTTCGGCGGGTGTCTTGGCGGACTTCCCGCTGTTGTTACATACGTTTTAGGTCAATCATGGCCCCTACTGCGAAAAATATGCATGCGGCTATTAGCCAGAGTTGCGTTGTCATAGCCCCGCCCTTCGGTACAGTTCCGAGACCGTGATCCCGAGCGCGTTAGCCAGTGCGGTGATATGCTCGCGGTTCAGTGGCTTCTCGCCCCGAATCAGTTTGTAGTAGTACGACTCGCCGATCCCGATCAGACTGGCCAGTTGGGCCTTGGTTCTGATCCCTGCCTCAATGCGCAGTTTGTCGATCACGTCGAACAGGAAGAAATTCTGGCGCAGCACGTCCGGGGTTGTGCCGTCTATCTTCTTGGCTTTCTTTTTGGTCGGCTTCTCGGAGTCTTTCCACCCTGCGCACAGTGCCTCAACTGAGCAATGCGGCCCCACCAGCCGCCCGCACTCGCACTGTAGGACAAGGTGGTCATTGACCTTGTGCAGCGTCGCGGTTGTCGCGCCGCAGGTGCAGGGGTCGAGGTTCTCGTTTACTCCTGGCTTGATGTTCATAGGGTTTTCTCCGCAAGTTCTTTTTTGAAAGCATCCACAGGGCTTTGCTTAAGGCCTTGGTCAACGGCGATCTCGTCAGCCCGTCGCTCTTTCTCTTTGCAGAGCGGCTTGCCACATGTGCAGCAGATTGGCTCGCCACATGTGCAGGATGCCGGATTCTCCGCAACGGCTTTCGCCAAACAGTCATTCATTGTGCGTGCTTCGAGCAACTCTGAAAGGCCTTGCCACTCTTGAGCATTCTCCTTGATTGCGGCCTTGGCTTCCGCTTTAGGCTCTGGCCGCCAATAGCGACCGGTGACCTGTGCTTCCGCTACCTCCATTCCTTTTCCCCAAACCGGGCAGCGAGAAGACATCCAGTTCTTTAACCAATTGATTTCTTTAATTGCATTGCCCAGGTCAATCGATAGATTTTTGTTCACCTCGACAGCAGCGTGAAACAGTTTGCCTAACCGCTTCAACTCCTTCGACTGCCGCAACTGGAACGCCTCAAGCGGGTCCCGTAGAATTT
Organism: Allomicrovenator sp.; assembly: GCA_041554035.1. Lineage (GTDB taxonomy): Bacteria > Myxococcota_A > Bradymonadia > Bradymonadales > Bradymonadaceae > JBFFMO01. Next base: position 45,319 of record JBFFMO010000001.1, read on the forward strand.
CTATTTTCCCCTCAGGCATATCCGGCAGGGGTTCGCCGGGTTTGCGGATTTCGCCAGTAAGCACGAGCGGGCTCGTCAGTTTCTCCAGTTTGGCTTGTGCGTCCTGCGCGTCGAGGATGGAATGCCAGGCAGCGCGTGCTTCTTTTATAGTGCCGTAACGCCCTGTCCGTGCATAACACTTGTTGCAGATAACAACCGCCGTGCGATCTTCATTCACTCCGGTGTCCACTCTTCCGCAGCACCCCGGCGTAATGCATCTAAGCTTGGTCTCACTCATTTCGTCACCTCTTCTTTCAGAATTAAGTTAATCTCGTTCTTAGCATCCCGCCGCTCGCGTCTGCGGTATCGGCTCTTGATCCTGGACTTCTGGCCCGGTCGCCAAGCGTAGGGGATCGTAGAGAAAGCATCTTCTTCATCGATGTTTTTTATTTTGGCCCGTCGCCGCATGGGACTACTTCCCCCGGCAGTTCTTCGGCTGGTTGCGCTTCCACACGTCCTTGCGCTTTTCGCCGTTGATGGTGGTGCTGTTCTCAGGCTGCGGCGAAAGCATCCGCGTCAATACGTCAATCGCGAAATTGTCAATTTCCGACATGCAACGTTTAATTCTCATTTTGCCCGCGTTTGTAGTTCTCGCCGGTTCTGGTGTAGTTCTCATGGTTTCTACCCTTTCGCAGTCTTCCGCCTGATCGCCCGGCGGGTTGGTTTCGTTTTCTGGAATGCCGCTCTCACACCTTGTCGGACAAGGTCGGCCAGCGCATGCGCATTCTCAAACGCAATTCCGTCCGGGAACTTGATCACGGGGTATCCGCCGACACACGGGTCAGGCATTACGATCTCAACTCTTCCGGTGAATGGGACGTATCCAGCCATCACAAAACCCCCCTGTGCGTCTTCGCGTTAATATAGTTCTCAAGGTCGTTCAACTTGACGCGCCTTTTCCTTGCTGAGAGAATGACCACCGGGAACGCGCCCGCCCGGATCAGCGAGCGCACCACGCCCTCGGAACATCGCAGTTCCTTGGCGGTATCTCTGATGGTGAGTAGTTGGGCTCTCGGTGTCATTTTGCGTCCCTCTCCCTCTCGCCCCGTCGCGGGGGCTGGCTCTACTTCACACGCCAACAATGTCGGTGTGGTCTTTGCTTTTCATGCCCAACGCTCTTGCGGCCTGTGCCATATCTCGCAAAGTCCATTTGGTTTCACCCTTCAACAATCGCGTGACGCGGCCTTTTTCCCAACCGGCGCGGCGCGCGAACTCTGTTTGCGTCCACTTGCGCTTGGCTATTTGTTGTCCAATGAAACGGTTGTAGCGCACTTCTTCGGGCAACAGTTGTTTGCTTTTCGTCACTTTTCGTTCTCCGTTAGTCATTTGTTGTTCTCCGTCAATCCTGTTAAAGATAGTAATGGTAAATTAGATATAATGCAACAAAATTCTATTGCAAATAATGCAATCAAATTTTTCTTGTATTCTATTGCGTTTAGGGGATATAGTGATTTTAGAGTTGTAAATATTGCAACAGGGGGTAATGCGAAAATGTCGAA
>JBFFMO010000002.1:0-27254 GCA_041554035.1 Allomicrovenator sp.
CCTTGTCGCCTCACAGCGCCAAAGACGCCCGAAAACCTGGTCCATCGCGCCTGAGCGCCCTCCAACGTCAACCCAACCGGATAGACCGCAGCGAAGGAGAATGACGCCGATCGGGCAAACCCCGGCTCCACCAGAACCGGCGCCGTCGAATCGCTTCGCCCCACTGACCGAATTCGATGACTTGAAGGCGCTTGTTCTGGTGACCACAAGTAGTCCCTGCCCATCATTGCCCTCAACGTTCCACGTGAACTCACAAAACGGGGCTCCGCTATGGGAGTCTCAGGACTCATCGATGAGGAGCGCGCGCAGCTGGTCGAACTCGACCTTTTGAGAGAGGACTACCGGTCATGGCTGAAAGACATCTTTTCCGGACACGGCATGAAGAAAATGGACCGGGAGAACTTCAATCGCTTCTACGAAGCGCCAGCTATCAGGGACCGTGCGCCAGTTTAATGCGAACGTCCTCAACCCCCTGAACTGGTTCATGAAGGAACAGAGCGGAATCGGCGTCGAAATTCACCTCGCCACTCTCCGCCGCAAAGCGACCAATAACTCGCCCTCGTGAAACTCAGCTCATTACTCGTTTCGCGCTTGGTCGTGGTACGGCGGTAACCATCACACCGGCACGCGAAAGCCGCAGAGAATGCCAATTTGAGTACCAGCATCCTGGTCGCTTGAGTGGAATGGATCGCCAAAGGTCAGATGGCACCACCCGGGATGTCTTGATGTTCCAAGCATGGCCAAATCGCTTGAGGGTTGCCGGTCGGATGCATAACGGATGCCTAAGTCAGTGACGTCCAACCACCGTCTTGAGGCGCGGCAAAGGTACGAAGGTCAGATTTCACCGCAAGAAACGAAAAAAGGCTGCCGAGGCAGCCCAATTTCGAAACCATCTATTGGCTCAACCTTCCACTTCATCCGAAGCGTCAGTTGTGCTCAAAAGGTGTGCTGGGTAGCGAAGCGACATGGTGTTTTCCACCGTTGAACCAACCCACGAAACTCGTGACATCGGTGCATTGTCGTTTCCGCGATTTCCCACTTTCAGCACGCGCGTATAACCGCCCGAACGTGATGTGAGTTCTTCGCGCTTAGCGAGATCATTGAACAACTTACCAACCAGATCGCGATCCTTAAGGACAGCAAATGCCTGACGGCGAGCGTGCAACGTATCGCGTTTGCCCAGGGTGATCAGATGGTCAGCGACGCTGCGAAGCTCTTTGGCTTTCGCGTCGGTGGTCTGAATCAATTCGTACTTCACCATCGCAATCGCAAGGTTGTTAAACAGTGCCTTACGATGTGACGAGTTACGTCCGAGTTTACGGCCGGAATTCTTATGTCTCATCACTTACCTCATCTATTCGAGCGAACACCTTAGGGCGTCGCGCTGAAGGTCTCAACCTTCCGTTTTCTTCTGAAGGAGCTCCTTGGGCGGCCAGTTCTCGAGTTTCATGTCGAGATGCAGGCCGTGCTCCGCGAGGAGTTCACGGATTTCCTTGAGCGACTTACGCCCAAAATTCTTCGTCTTGAGCAGTTCAGGCTCAGTCTTCTGAACAAGGTCACCAATAAACTTGATGCCAGCGTTCTGAAGACAGTTGAAGCTACGAACTGACAATTCAAGTTCATCCACTGGCTTCAGAAGATGTTCATTGAACTGTGGAGTCTCTTCGTGATGGGTTTCTTCAGGCTCCGACGATTCGTCGAAGTTGATGAAGATACCGATCTGCTCTTTCAAGATCTTCGCAGCGTAAGCTACAGCGTCCTCAGGAGCCACGCTCCCGTCCGTCCAGACTTCAAGCACAAGCTTGTTGAAATCAGTTCGCTGACCCACGCGAGCGTTGGTGATTGCGAAGTTGACCTTCTTGATCGGATTGAAGATCGCATCGATCGGAATGACTCCAATCGGATCCTCTGGATCTTTGTTTTCTTCCGCTGGGACGTAGCCACGACCTGGAGCAACAGTAAGCTCCATGCGCAACCGGCCGCCCTCGCTGACAGTAGCAATCTTGTGATCCGGATTAAGGACCTCAACACTGCCATCGGAAATCACGTCCGCACCCGTCACAGTCTTCGGACCCACGACGTCGATTGTAACGACCTTCGGATCAAAGCCATGCAACTTAACGCCGAGTTCCTTCAAGTTTAGGACGATGTCGATGACATCTTCTTTCACTTCGGGAAGGCTCGTGAACTCGTGAAGCGCACCATCGATCTTCACCCGAGTCACTGCTGCACCCATGATGCTGCTGAGAAGGATGCGTCGAAGGGCGTTACCTACGGTGATGCCGTAGCCGCGTTCAAGCGGCTCACAAACAAACTTCGCGTAGGTTTGGGTTTTCGAACGTGGGTCAATTTTGACCTCACGAGGTTTAATTAGATCTCGCCAATTGCGATACATAGGCCGTGCCTCCACAGTTCGGCAGTTTGGCACACAAGGTGCGCTCGCCGACTATTTTCTAGCTATTTAAGGGCTTCAACCGAATTAGACGCGACGTCGCTTCGGTGGTCGACAACCGTTGTGAGGAATGGGAGTCACGTCGCGGATGCTAGTGACTCGCAAACCTGCACCTTGAAGCGAGCGCAAAGCTGCTTCACGGCCGGTACCAGGACCCTTCAAAAACACTTGCACCGACTTCAGACCATGGTCCATCGCACGCCGTGCTGCTTCTTCGGCGGCGACGCCAGCAGCAAATGGTGTGGACTTACGCGAGCCCTTGAAGTTTCGAGCACCGGCACTTGACCAAGACAACGTGTTGCCCTGAGTGTCGGTGATGGTGACGATCGTGTTGTTGAACGTCGACTGAATGTGCGCGATACCCGTTTGAATATTCTTACGGACTTTTCGCTTCGTCTTGACCTTCGACATGACTGCTCTCTCTTGGGTCGCTTCACGCGACACTCATTCATTTCTTCTTGCGTGCCATGGTACGACGAGGTCCTCGACGCGTACGTGCATTTGTACGCGTTCGCTGACCACGTACCGGAAGGCTACGTCGATGACGAAGGCCGCGGTAACAACCGAGGTCCTTCAGGCGCTTAATGTCGAGCTGGACCTGGCGTCGAAGATCACCTTCAACTTTATACCCGGCTTCCAGCACGTCTCGAATCTGGCGAATTTCCGCTTCGGTGAGATCATCGGTGCTTGTCGCCCCGTCAACTCCTGCATTCTGCAAGACTTCACGAGCCAAGGTGCGTCCAACGCCATAAATGTACGTTAGTCCGATTTCGATCCGCTTCCGGCGCGGCAAGTCAACACCTGCAATGCGTGCCACGTTAAACTCCTAAAACTTGGGTAAAAAACCCAGTCAATTCATCCCTGACGTTGTTTATGACGAGGATTCACGCAGATCACGCGAACCACGCCTTTGCGTCGGATGATTTTGCAATTTTCACAAATTTTCTTAACTGAAGGCCGAACTTTCATCGGACGACTCCCTGCGCCAACTGACGCCTAAAAGCTTATTTCGAACGGTAGATAATCCGACCACGAGTCAAATCGTAGGGGGAGAGCTCGACCGTCACCTTGTCACCCGGGAGAATCTTGATGAAGTGCATCCTCATCTTCCCGGAAATATGGGCCAATACTCGATGACCGTTTTCTAGTTCCACTCGGAACATCGCGTTGGGAAGCGGTTCAACAACCGTTCCCTCGACTTCAATTACCTCTTCTTTCGCCATTCTCTTACTTCCATTCGTCGGCCCCCAAGATCCCGTCCTGATGGACGTACGCGGGGCGCGATTTCTTACACGTTGGTTCATGCACTGTCAAGTCTCCGGCAGAGACTCAACCCGTTAGGTCTCGTCTCTCCCCTTGATCCGCGTTGACGATGAGACCACTCCGGCTTTTGCACCGAAATCATCATATTGTCTCGTGATCAGGTGATTCTCGATCTGCCCAACGGTATCCAGACCCACGCTCACGACAATCAGCAACGACGTACCACCGAAGTAGAACGAAATTCCCAGGTAGTCCTGAAGGAAGTAAGGCAACACACAGACAGCCGAAATGTAGATCGCTCCAGCAAACGTCAGGCGACTCATAACCTCATCAAGATACTCAGCGGTCTTTCGACCAGGACGAATCCCGGGGATGAAAGCATCTGATTTCTTGAGGTTATCTGCCATGTCCACAGGATTGACCTGCACTGCGGTGTAGAAGAAGCAGAAGAAGATGATCAACACGATGTAGACCAAATTGTACCGCCAATCCCCAGGTACCAATGCAGAATTAATCGCGATCGCAATCGGATTGGTCTCGAAATAACCTGCAAGAGTTGTAGGGAAGATCAGCAAAGATGATGCGAAGATCGGAGGGATCACGCCCGCCATATTGACCTTCAACGGCAGATCATGTGTCTGCCCACCATAAATACGGCGCCCCACCATACGACGAGCGTACTGGAGAGGTATCCGGCGCTGCGCACTTTCCATGAACACGATCACACCGGTCACCAATAAGACCACCAGTATGAGAATCGCGAGCGAGAAAGTCGTGATCGAGCCCGACTGCACCAACTGAAGTGTATTGATCGTCGCTTGCGGGAAGCCTGCAATGATACCTGCGGTGATGATCAGAGAGATACCGTTTCCGATACCCCCCTCAGTGATCTGTTCACCGAGCCACATGACAAACAACGTGCCCGTAACCAGCGTCAAAACGGTCATCAGCCGAAACGGCCAACCGCTTCCTACCAGAAGACCCATCTCTGGATTCGTGCTGTCCATGTTTTCCAAATAGAACGAGATACCCGTTCCCTGGATCACACTCAACACCACGGTCGCGTAACGCGTCCATTGGTTGATCTTCTTGCGACCAGCCTCGCCTTCTTTCTGAAGACGTTCGATCGCAGGAACCATGACGGTCATCAACTGGAAAATAATCGAGGCCGAGATGTACGGCATGATCCCTAGAGCAAAAATGCTCATCAGCGACAAAGCTCCGCCCGTGAACAAGTTCACGAGACCGAGAATACCACCACCGGAACCACCGACCACCTGCGACATCGCAGTACGGTTCACGCCTGGAACAGGAATGAAGACGCCCACACGATAGATCGCCATCAACACGAGCGTGAAAATCACACGCTTGCGCAACTCTGGCATCTCGAAAATATTTCCGAGTTTACTTACCACCGAAAACCTCGACCGATCCGCCAGCCTGTCCGATCTTTTCGACCGCAGACTTGCTGACCTTGTCTGCTTTCACGACGAGTTTCTTTGAAAGATCACCGTGTCCAAGCACCTTGATTCCATCGACATGTCGAGGAACCAAACGCTTGGCTACAAGTGTCTCGTAAGAGACCTCTTCGCCGACTTCAAACGCCCTTTCGAGCGTTGACACATTCACGACGCCGTAAACTTTGGCGTGAATGTTTGTGAAGCCCGATTTGGGAATGCGACGCTGCAACGGCATCTGTCCGCCCTCGAAGCCTGCTTTGATAGAACCGCCGGAGCGAGCCTTTTGGCCCTTCTGCCCCTTACCAGCGGTCTTACCAAGCCCACTTCCCTGGCCGCGACCTTTGCGCTTGCGCGTCTTGTTCGCTCCTTTCGGAGCTTTGATATTACTCAAATCCATGGTGTCACTCCTTAACCTCAGCCACCTCAACGAGGTGGGAGACTTTTGCAATCATCCCACGCGATTCCGGAGTGTCCTGAACAACAACCGTCTGGTGACGGCGCTTCAGGCCAAGGCCCTTCATTGCGTTTCGCTGACCGGCAGGCTTGCCAGCCAAACCACGTAGCATGGTGACTTTCAATTCTGACATGTTTAGCTCCTTAATCTGACCCGATCACTCCGCTTCAGCGGTTTGGCCGAGGCGACGACGGTACTCATCGGGATGGAAAAGATTGCTCAATCCATCCAAGGTTGCCTTGACGACGTTGTGTGGGTTGTTCGAACCCAGACTCTTCGTCAAGATATTATTGACGCCAGCTGCCTCGAGGATGGCCCGAACGGGTCCACCTGCGATGACGCCGGTACCTTGGCTTGCTGGCTTGAGCAGAACACTGCCGCTACCAAAACGACCTAAGACTCCGTGAGGAATCGTGTCGTCCACGATCGGAACCGTGATCAAATTACTGCGAGCAGCTTCGGTGCCTTTACGAATCGCTTCGGGGACCTCATTGGCCTTACCGTGGCCTACGCCAACACGTCCGTTTCCGTCACCAACAACCACAATTGCACTGAAACTGAATCGGCGTCCGCCCTTGACGACCTTCGCCACACGATTGATGGCGATGACGTTCTCATTCAGATCAGAGTCTTCTTTTTTTCGACGACCCAATGCCATGGTGTTCTCCTTAGAATTGAAGCCCGCCCTCGCGGGCGCCTTCAGCAACGGCGGCAACGCGACCGTGATAAATGTAACCGTTGCGATCAAACACAATGGCCGTGATTCCGTGCTTGGTAGCACGGGCAGCGAGAATCTTACCGACTTCTTTCGCTTGGTCGGTTTTACCCTTGCCGCTCAGTTGCGCGATGACTTCGGAATCCTTAGTCGACGCACTGACCAGTGTATGACCTGTAAGGTCGTCCACCACCTGGCAATAGATGTGTCGATTTGAACGAAACACCGTCAAGCGTGGTCGCTGCGTGCTGCCGGCAACCTTTTTACGGATGCGGCGTTTACGACGAGTACGACCGTCTGTTCTTTCTGATTTGCTAAGCATTTCTATACCTCAACCCGCCTGCCGAGCAGACGAAAATTCGTTTACTTCTTGCCACCAGCCTTACCGGCCTTCCTGAGGATTTTCTCCTCTTTGTACTTGATGCCCTTGCCCTTGTAGGGCTCTGGCTTACGCAAGCTGCGGATTTTGGCGGCGACCTGGCCGACGAGCTCTTTGTCGATCGAGAGCAAGCTGACTGCAGTCTGGGTCACGTTGGCTTCCACGCTATCTGGAAGTTCCAGAAAGATGGGATGGCTGTAACCGAGGTCGAAACGAATGAATCGTTTACGCTTCTCGGCACGGTAGCCAACGCCGTTGATTTCCAGATCACGCTGATAGCCTGTGGATACGCCTGTAACCATGTTGGCTACCAGACTTCTCACGAGACCTTGATGAGCACGCGCTGGGCGAGAATCATCAGGGCGTACGACGTTGATCTCTTTGCCTTCAAGCACCACCGAAACAACACTCGAAAGAGTGCGATTCAGAGTCCCTTTGGGGCCCTTGACCGTGATGTCGTTGCCATTAATTTTGACATCGACACCGGTAGGGATAGCGATCGGTTGTTTTCCTATTCGACTCATAACTAATCCCTCCGATCAATAGACGGTGAAGAGGAGCTCGCCGCCAACGTTGGCAGCCTTAGCTTCTTGACCGGTGAGCAAGCCCTTGGATGTGGAGAAGACCGCGAGACCCAGGCCGTTAAGGACCTTAGGTACATCGTCAACTCCGCGATACACGCGACGTGATGGTTTCGAGACGCGTTTGATTTCCTTAATCAAGGGAATCTGGCGCTCATCGTAACCGAGCTCGACGTGAATCTTGCCCTGGGGACCGTCATCAACCCATTTGGCTGACTTGATGTACCCGTGCTTGACTAGGATTTTTCCAATCGCAAGTTTGATCTTGCTGCCCGGGACCTCGACGGTCGCGTGGCGGGCAAGCTGAGCGTTACGCAAACGCGTCAGAAAGTCCGCGATTGGATCGCTTGACGTAAACATCGTGTTTCTCCTTCGGAGGGGTTCCAGGCGACGTGATCCGATACACGCGATCGGTAAGTACCAAGGCCGCCGGCCTGTTCCGTTCCATGTTCTGTTGACCTTACGGCCGAAAAATTACCAACTGGCTTTGACGATGCCCGGGATATCTCCCTGAAGCGCATGCGTCCGGAAGCAAATTCGACACATGTCGAACTTCCGAAGGTATGCACGTGGGCGGCCACACAGTGGACAACGACTATGTTGCCGTACACTGAACTTGGCCTTCTTCTTAGCCTTTTCTCTTAATGATGTGCGAGCCAAAGTGCTTCTCCTGTACTATCTACCCAAAGGGCAAATGATCACTCTGCCGTGATTTGTTCTTCGTTCTGTTCACGCTTTTCACGCCGAAAGAACGGCATGCCAAGATTGCGCAGAAGCGCTCGTGCGTGGTCGTCGGACTCAGCCGTCGTCACGATCGTAATATTCATACCTCGAATCTTGTCGACTTTGTCGTACTCGATTTCGGGGAAAATGATTTGTTCGCGGATGCCCAACGAATAGTTGCCATGACCGTCAAACGCTTTGTCGCTCACGCCCTTGAAGTCACGAACTCGAGGAAGCGCGATGTAGATCAAGCGCTCCAGGAATTCGTACATGCGAGCGCCGCGCAGCGTCACTTTGGCGCCGATTGGCATGCCTTCGCGAAGCTTAAACGTAGCGATCGACTTGCGGGCACGAGTCACGACTGGTTTTTGACCAGTGATCGTAGCGAGCTCAGTCGTAGCGGCCTCGATGATCTTAGGTTGTTGAACGGCCTCTCCGAGGCCCATGTTCACGACAACTTTAGATAAACGCGGCACTTCCATCGGGTTGCCGAATGCAAACTCTTCAATGAGTGCTGGCACGACTTCCGTCTTATATTTTTCAACCAAAAAAGCCATCTGGACTCTCCGTGTCGGCGGGCTGTATACCGCTCGAGCCGAATCCGGCTCAAAAAAATCTGAGCCTGAACAAAAAAAATCGACGATGTGAACGCCACATCATCGTTCGGGGCGCGAACAATTAGCTGACGCGCCCGGCGGTGTCAAGCGAACCGAGTGAAATTACTCGCCCGTGACGCTATCAAATACTTCTGAGGACTTTGGAGAGAAACGCACTTTGCGGATTCTTTCTGGGGTCTCTTTGCCGAAGCTAGTTGTAGCCTCTTCAAGGGAACCAAAAAGCGCATTTGCTTTGCCCACGAATCGAATCTGAGTTCGAACTGGAGCGTCGAGTTTTTCGCTGTAAAGCGAAACATTCGAAACGTTGATCCAGTTTTCCTTCTCGACGCGTGCGCCTTCTTCACCAGTCAGGACGTTAGGCTTCTGATGCTTCACGATCATGTTTCGCCGCTCAACCTTAACTCGGTCGTGCTTGCGATCGATCGCGATGATCTCGCCTTTGTTCCCTTTCTCTTTACCGGCCGTAATTACGACCTTATCGCCCTTTTTCACGTGCATGACGTCTCTCCACTGGACCGATCAGGTCTCAAAGAACTTCCGGAGCCAGGCTGACAATTCGCATGAACTGTCGAGCGCGAAGTTCGCGAGCGACAGGTCCAAAAATACGAGTGCCAACAGGCTGGTTGTTGTTATCAATGATGACCGCAGCGTTGTCGTCGAAGCGAATGTACGTCCCATCGGGGCGTGCAAGCTCTTTCGCCGTGCGAACGATCACCGCACGCTTAACGTCACCTTTCTTTACTTTTGACCCCGGAAGCGCTTCTTTCACTGACACGATGATCGTGTCACCTACCGAAGCGTAACGCCTTTTCGAGCCACCAAGCACCTTAATGCATTGGACTCGTTTTGCGCCGGAGTTGTCTGCGACCATCAGTCGCGATTGCATCTGAATCATGGGACACCTCTCGTCTCAGCACCCGAATCTCATCCAACCGTCGGCCGGGTGCGCCGTAGGGCCGAGTGGAGAGCACTTAGGTCAAACGACCGGTGCTTTCTCGACGATTTCTTTAAGTTTCCAACGCTTTTCTTTCGACATCGGCCGTGTTTCCTCAATGAGGACACGGTCACCAATCTTAGCTTCGCTATTTGGATCGTGAACTTTGAAGCGCGTACGCGTTTTCACGTATTTCTTGTATTTAGTGTGCATAAAGCGGCGAGTGATGGAGACGACAACCGTCTTGTCCATTTTGTCGCTCACTACCACACCAACACGCGTCTTACGTTGTCCGCGAGGAGCTTCTGCTGTTTTTTCGGTTGTCATCGGTAACCTTCACTACCATTCAACGGCCAACGGCCTCAGGCTTGTGCCCGTTCGTTGATAATTGTCTTAATTCGAGCGACTGCTCGCTTTCGTATCTTCAACTCGGACACCTGCTGGAGCTGTCCGGTGAAGTGCTTCATTCGCAGACGAAACAGTTCGTCACGAAGTTGTAATTCAAGTTCGGCCAGTTCCTGGTCAGACTTGGTACGTAGTTCAGTGGCGTTCATAGGCCTTCTCCTCGAGCCATAAAGCGCGTCTTACAAGGCAGTTTATGACTTGCGAGGCGGAATGCTTCTTCGGCAACTTCGCGAGTAACGCCGTCCATTTCATAGAGGACGCGACCCGGTTTGACTACGGCAACCCAATGATCGGGTGGCCCTTTACCTTTACCCATTCGGGTTTCTTGCGGCTTCTTGGTGATCGGCTTGTCCGGGAAAATCCGGATCCAAACCTTACCACCGCGTTTGATGTATCGAGTCATGGCAACACGAGCTGCCTCGATCTGCCGAGCCGTCAAACGCACTGGTGTCAATGCGACCAAACCAAAATCGCCGAACGAAACTTCACTGCCGCGATAGGCTTTGCCTTTCATGCGGCCTTTTTGCGTCTTACGCCAACGCACTCGTTTCGGACTCAGCATGACATCTCCTTCAAATCAAAGTGGGGGAGTGCGACTTAGAAGCTCGCTTGAGCATCCAGCACTTCACCCTTAAAGATCCACACTTTGACACCAATGATGCCGTAGGTGGTCTTTGCTTCTGCAACACCGTAATCAATATCGGCACGAAGTGTGTGCAACGGCACACGACCTTCACGATACCATTCACGTCGACTCATTTCCGCGCCACCAAGTCGGCCAGCACAATTGACACGAATGCCCTTAGCGCCAAACTTCATGGTGGACTGGACCGCTTTCTTCATTGCACGTCGGAAGCTTGTTCGGCGTTCCAACTGAGTAGCAATGCTCTCGGCGACCAATTTGGCATCGAGTTCTGCTTTGCGAACTTCTTGGATGTTGAGGAAGATTTCGCTTCCCGACATCTTCTGAAGATCGCGCTTCAGATTCTCGATTCCCGTTCCATGACGACCGATAACCACACCTGGTTTCACGGTATGGATGGTCACTTTGACCTTCTTCGCCATGCGCTCAATGTCGACTCGCGAAATACCAGTTCCACCTAAGCGGCCCTGAATGTACTTCCGAAGACGGATGTCCTCGTGTAGCCATTTCGCGTAATTTTTTTCTTCATACCACTTCGAATTCCAAGGGCGAATAATGCCCAATCGGAATCCTGTCGGGTGAGTTTTCTGACCCATCGTCTACTCCTACGCACTCAGCGGGGCTGCAACACCACGGTGATATGGCTGGTCCTCTTGTTGATCCGCGTCGCGCGCCCTTGAGCGCGTGGCATAAAACGACGCAGTGTCGCTCCTTCGTCTACATAGGCCTCTGCCACGACCAAGCTGTCGATGTCCCAATCCAGCTGTTCGCTGGTTTCGACATTCGTCAGGGCCGACTCGATAAGCTTTGTAAGCATCGGGGCGGCTTTTCGGGGCGTGAACTGCAAGATAGACAAAGCTTCTTGCACTGGCTTGTTGCGGACCAGGTCGGCGACAACGCGCGCTTTATTCGGCGCAACGCGAACGTTGCGAAGAATGGCACGGTTGGCTCGGTGTTCTCTGCTCTTTGGCTTACTCATGGTAACCAACTCTTAATCTAACGCCACGATTAGGGCGATTGCTGTCATTGGCTCTAACGACGCTTAGCTTTTTTATCAGCTGCGTGTCCGTAAAATGTTCTCGTAGGTGCAAACTCACCGAGTTTGTGTCCTACCATGTTCTCCGTGATAAACGCGGGAACAAATTCTCGTCCGTTATGGACCGCAAACGTCAATCCAACCATCTCCGGGGAGATCATCGAACGTCGGCTCCATGTCTTGATGGCACGGCGGTCACCGGATTCCAGAGCTTTCGAGATCTTCTTACGAAGACTCTCGTCAACGAATGGTCCTTTCTTAATTGAGCGTGGCACAAAGCCCTCCTCAAGTTTTCGCTGGCCAGTCTTAGCTGACCAAACGAATTACTTCTTGTTACGCCGCCGTGCGATGAAGCGGTCGGTCCGTTTGTTCGTACGCGTCTTGTATCCCTTGGTTGGAACGCCCCATGGTGTCACCGGATGGCGACCACCAGAAGTTCGTCCTTCACCACCACCGTGAGGATGGTCGACTGGGTTCATGGCAACACCACGAACTTTAGGTCGGCGTCCCATCCAACGGCCTCGGCCAGCTTTACCCACCGAGACACGTTCGTGTTTCGGGTTGGACACTGATCCGACAGTTGCACGGCAGGTCATTAGCACTCTTCGGAGTTCTCCAGAAGGAAGACGAAGCAATGCGTACTTTCCTTCTTTCGCCATCAACTGGCACCAAGCACCGGCTGAGCGCACCATCTGTCCGCCCTTTCCAGGACGCATCTCGATGTTGTGGAGCACGGTACCTACGGGGATGTGCTTCAAGCGCAGCGAGTTGCCAGGCTTGATATCCGCGTGGGCGCTCGAGACAACCTCATCACCGACGCGCAATCCCTGCGGCGCCAAGATGTAGGCTTTCTCTCCATCAACGTAGTGCAACAAAGCGATGTAGGCCGAGCGATTGGGGTCGTATTCGATTCCCGCTACTTTCGCTGGCACACCTGTTTTGGTGCGTTTGAAGTCGATCACTCGATAACGTTGCTTGTGTCCGCCGCCGCGATGGCGTGAGGTCATGTGCCCGTTATTATTTCGACCGCCGGTTCGCGACTTTGACTCGGTGAGCGACTTTTCGGGGGTGCTCTTAGTCACCTCAGCGAAATCGTTCCCGCGGAAAAAGCGTCGTCCAGGCGATGTTGGTTTACTGTCTCTGATTGCCATCGTACTCGCTCCTCTTTAACAGGGCAGGCTACTCTTCGCCTGCCTCGCCTGGACCTTCCATTGCAAACAAGTCGATCGCTTCGCCAGGTGCCAGGGTGATGACGGCTTTCTTGTAGCCATTTCTCCAACCACTGAACTTACCAAAGCGCTTTGCTCGACCGGGATGACGCATCGTGTTTACCGCAACAACGTTGACGTTGAACAGGCTTTCAATGGCCTCACGCACGTCGTGTTTGGTAGCACCTTTTTGCACGCGGAAGACGACTTTGCCTTCTTCCATCAATCCCGCTGTCTTTTCCGTCATCACTGGACGAATGATAATGTCGTATGCGTTTTTCATGACTTCAACGCCTCCTGAATGTGTTCTGCAGCTGATTGGCTGAGGAACAGGATCTCATAGCGGAGAAGATCTTCGACGTTCAAGCCCTCAGTTGCGAGATACTTCGCATTCTTGAGGTTACGAACGGAAAGACGCAGGCTCTCATTGTGAGAAACTAGGTTTGAACCGCTGTCGCGAGTCGTCGTGTCGACAAAGAGGCCTTTTCGCGCGCTGAATGCATCGAGCACTCCGATGGCGAATTTGGTCTTTGTCTCTTTGAACGTCAAGTCGTCGACGATTCGGAGTTGGCCGTCACGAACCTTCATGCTCAACGCGGAACACAGTGCTGCACGACGCTTCTTTTTAGGCATCGCGTAACTGTAGTCGCGAGGGGTTGGACCGTGAACGGTACCACCACCTGGCATGTTGGGGGCGCGAGAAGTACCCTGACGTGCTCGTCCGGTTCCCTTCTGCTTGAACGGCTTGCGTCCGCCACCACGAACTTCCGAACGGCCTTTGGTCTTGTGCGTTCCCGCACGACGACGTGCACGTTGCCAGTTAATAACCTCGTAAAAGAGGTGTTCCCTGACTTCGGTGCCAAATACCGTATCGTCGAGTTCGACGGTACCGGTCTTCTTGTTTTTTAGATCAAAAACATCAGTTTTCATTTTGTCTCCTGCGCCGCCCTGTTTACTGCGTGGACGGGCGAAAGAGTCCTAGTAAATGGCTTGACTGTTTAGGTCAGGCCTTGATCTCGATATCAACGCCGGCCGAGAGGTCGAGGCGCATAAGCGCGTCGACGGTCTGTGGGGTCGGGTCGAGGATATCGAGAAGACGCTTGTGTGTACGCATTTCGAATTGTTCACGCGACTTTTTATCGATGAACGGAGACCGAAGTACCGTCCAACGACTGATGCGTGTCGGCAACGGAATCGGTCCAGCAACTTTAGCGCCCGTGCGCTTTGCTGTTTCCACGATCTCCGCAGCCGAGGCATCGAGCAGTTTGTAGTCGTATGCCTTTAGCTTAATGCGAATTTTGTCCGTTGCCATGCAGTGCTCCTACTGACTTCAGCGTCAGCTTCTTACTCAACTTCCAAATTACGGCTTCGCCGCTTAAATTCAGACTCATGCGTGTTCTAACGCTTGAATCTACGGCCGCCGAAACGGACCGGGACCATACAAGAGGGTATTGGGGAGATCAAGTTCATTTTGCGAAATCTTGCGTCAGAAAGAACTACGCTCAGAATCCGCAAAAAAAAAGCCGGCGAAGCCGGCATTTTTCGAGGGTCGAACTAGGTCATCATCACGTAGCCGCCGGCCTTCTGAACTATCTCATCCCCAATGTTCTTGGGCACGACCTCGTAGTTCGAGAACTTCATGGAGTACGTAGCCCGCCCTTGGGTCCGACTTCGTAGGTTCGTCGAATAGCCGAACATCTCCATCAAAGGCACCAACGCGGTGATCACCTGTGCCCCGGATCGCTGTGACATGCCCTGGATCGAACCCCTCCGGCTGTTCAGGTCACCGATCACATCCCCCATGAAATCCTCTGGCGTAACCACTTCGACTTCCATAAGTGGTTCAAGGACTGACGGTTTCGCTTCACGAAGAGCAGCTCTCAAGCCCATAGAGGCGGCAATTTTGAAGGCCATTTCGTTGGAATCGACCTCATGAAAGGCGCCGTCGATGAGCGTGATCTTGAAGTCGATCATAGAGAATCCCGCCAGAACACCGGCCTCTGCGGCATCTCGAGCACCTTTTTCGATGGCCGAGAAGAATTCTTTAGGGATCACCCCGCCCTTGATCTCCTCCGAGAAGTGAACACCTGATCCACGTTCGGCGGGTTCGACGCGAAGTGTGACCTCGGCGAACATGCCTTTGCCGCCGGTTTGTTTCACAAGCTTCTCAGTATGCGTTGCTTTTCCGACGATCGTTTCTCGGAAGGCCACCTGAGGCTTGCCGACATGGGCTTCGACTTTGAACTCGCGCATGAGGCGATCAACGATGATCTCCAGATGAAGCTCGCCCTGGCCGGCGATGATCGTCTGGCCTGATTCTTCATCGGTGGTGACGCGGAAACTTGGATCTTCGATCGCAAGCTTCTGCAGCGACTCAGCCAATTTGTTCTGATCGGCCTTGGTCATCGGCTCAACCGCGATCTGGATCACGGGCTCAGGGAAATCCATTCGTTCGAGGACGATCGGATGGGTCTCATCGCAGAGCGTGTCGCCCGTCGTGGTGAGGCGCAGTCCCACTGCGGCAGCGATGTCGCCAGCACGCACTTCCGAGATGTCCTCGCGTTTGTTCGCGTGCATCTGCAGGAGTCGACCGATGCGCTCACGCTTACCTTTGGTGGCATTGAAGACGTGATCGCCTGATTCCAAGACGCCTGAATACACGCGCAAGAAAGTGAGGTTGCCCACGTAGGGATCGGTCATGATCTTGAACGCGAGCGCCGAGAACGGCTCTTTGTCTTTGAATTGGCGATAAATGAAGTCGCCTTCAACGAAGTCGCCTTTGACTTCGGAAACTCGCTGAGCCGCTGCAACAGTGACCCCGCGAATCTGAGCCACATCCTCAGGGGATGGAAGATAGAGGACTACGGCGTCCAACAACGGCTGAACTCCCTTATTCTTAAAGGCTGAGCCGCAAAACACAGGCACGATCTCAAGCGAAAGAGTTCCCTTTCGGATCGCAGCCTTAAGGACGTCGGTCGAGACCTCGGCGCCTTCAAGAAAGGCTTCCATGATCGCATCGTCGTATTCGGCTGCCGCTTCGACCAGTTCTTCGCGAGCCGCCTGTGCTTCTTCCAAATACTCTTCCGGGATCTCTTCCAGGTCGAATTGCGCTCCGAGGGTTTCGTCTCGCCAGATGATCGACTTCATTTCTAGAAGATCGATCACGCCCAGAAAATCCGACTCAAGACCGACCGGGATCTGCATCTTGACGGGACGCGTCTTGAGACGATCGATCATCATTTGAATGCAGTTTTCGTAGTCGGCGCCGATTCGGTCCATCTTATTGATGAAGGCGATGCGCGGGACGTTATATCGGTTGGCCTGACGCCAAACGGTTTCGGATTGAGGCTCTACGCCCGCGACGGCATCGAACACACCGACTGCGCCATCGAGGACCCGCAGGGACCGTTCGACTTCCATCGTGAAATCAACGTGGCCCGGCGTATCGATGATGTTGATACGGTGGCTTTCTTTTCCGTGGGTCCAGAAACACGTGGTTGCCGCGCTGGTGATCGTAATCCCGCGCTCACGTTCCTGATCCATCCAGTCCATTTCGGTGGCACCATCGTGCACTTCGCCGATCTTATGAGACTTTCCGGTGTAGTAGAGAATGCGTTCGGTCGTAGTGGTTTTCCCGGCGTCAATATGAGCCATGATACCAATATTACGAACATGCTTTATTGGGGTCGTCCGTGCCACGATGCACCTGCCTTCAGAAACAAGTCATCCCCGCATACACGAGGCAGACGGGGATGTCGATCAAGTTCGAATTGTACCGACCGGGCTTAGACGAGATAGACCGGGACAAAAGGCCCGGTCATCTGATCACCAGCGGTAGTGAGCGAACGCTTTGTTAGCTTCTGCCATACGGTGAATTTCTTCACGCTTACGAATCGCGTTTCCGCGGTTGTTCGTGGCGTCAATCAATTCATTCGCAAGACGCTCAACCATCGTCTTCTCGGCGCGACCGCGTGAAGCGGAGAGCAACCAACGAATGGCGAGTGCTGTACGACGCTCTGGACGCACTTCGACAGGAACCTGATAGGTTGACCCACCGACGCGGCGTG
Source organism: Allomicrovenator sp. (assembly GCA_041554035.1). Classification (GTDB taxonomy): domain Bacteria; phylum Myxococcota_A; class Bradymonadia; order Bradymonadales; family Bradymonadaceae; genus JBFFMO01. The sequence continues at coordinate 16,938 of JBFFMO010000002.1, forward strand.
AACGTACTTCAACCGAAGGACGGCAGTTGTCGAGGCCCTTCTTGAAGATCTTCAAAGGATCTTCAGCAGTGCGCTCTTCGATGATGTCGAGTGTCCGATAAAGGATCGACTCGGCGATGGACTTCTTGCCACCCTTCATCATCGCGTTCACGAACGTGGTCACGAGTTTGTCGTGGTACTTCGGATCGGGAATGATCGGGCGCTTGGCAACTTCTCTACGTCTTGGCATTTTGAGCTCTCAAGTGTTTAGCCGCGTACAGCCATGATGACTTTAACGTGGCTTCTTCGTTCCGTACTTGCTTCGTGCCTGGCGACGTTTTTGAACGCCGATAGCATCGAGCGTGCCACGGATAATGTGGTAACGAACACCGGGAAGGTCTTTGACACGGCCACCACGAATCAGCACGACGCTGTGTTCCTGAAGGTTATGTCCCTCTCCTGGGATGTAGCTCGTAACTTCCATACCGTTCGAAAGACGGACACGTGCCACCTTACGAAGGGCCGAGTTCGGCTTCTTAGGGGTCGTTGTGTACACACGAGTACAAACGCCACGTTTTTGTGGGCACGCTTTAAGTGCCGGTGCGTCGGTCTTATCTTTCGCTCTGACGCGCGATTTGCGAACGAGCTGATTGATCGTTGGCATGTTTACCCTGCAATTCGCCCCGTGAGGGGCCAGTGTTATTTCGATCCAACCACGTAGAACGCGGCAATGCTTGTCCACTGGTACTTGAGTACTCTGTGGAGCGCGGGAGTATAATGAGGCTTGGGGGAGTGTCAAGCACTTCTAGTTGAAGTCAGAGCAATTCGCCGTTTTTGCGGCAAGCGCTCTTTGCCATAGGGGACCGCCCAGAGCCTGAAGTTTGGCGATGGGGTTATCAAAAAGGCCGGCAAGCATGGCCTGGTTGAGCAAACTCGCCCAGGGGGCAACCCCCGCCTTAAGCCCCGAAAAAGATGAGCTTATCGCATCTTGACTAAGCGTGGATTGAAGACTTCCCAGGGTCCATCCAGTCCATAAAGAGACCGCGAGCGAGGTGGAATGGCGGGACGTATTGCAACCTGTGATCTGCTCCAAGAGCTCAAGGGGCCACGCGATCAGGCCTCGCATCCCGTGATCCGAAGCGATCGCATTGATTTCTTCCCAATCCACGGTCTCACCAAAGAGATCCCACCATGCTGCGATGTCGACGAGACCTTTGAGAAAGCCCCCATGGTTGTGGAAATGCAGCACGAGTTGAAAGAGAAGCGGAATCGGTGGAAGTCCTTGGTCACTGAAAGGGAGGAAGAAGGTCACCGGGGGTTGTGGAAGGGTGGGCAGGGCAACACTCCAATGCAATTCGATCACAACCGGGAGTGTGGGGTGCGTCCACGGCTGCTGATTATCGACCGAAGGCCGAACCGCTTCGTAGCGGCAAGCATACCCGTTAGCGCGCAGCAAGGACTGGGCAGCCGTCAGATGGTTGGGGTGAACCAACACGTCAACATCGGTGGTCGTGCGGATGCACGCGTCTCCAAACAGTTGCTTACCCAAGGGAGCGCCCTTGAGGATCGTGAATGGTAGGGGGCTCAAATCCGCTACGGCATCCTTGGTGGCCTGCGCTTGGATCATTTGAAGCGCACGGGATTTCACGGTCGGGGGCAATCCAAGGATTTGACGTGCAAGGGGGAGGACGTCGAGTTCAGCAGCCGCCCTAAGAACAATGTCCAAATCGCCGCGCACACCGGCATACTCCATAACTGCAAGGACGGAAGGAGTGATCATGGGCGCCACGTCTCAATGTAACCAGCGCTGGGTTCGACAAAAAGAAGACTGGCGTCTTCGAGCTCTAACCATGCGTGGCCTTCCCAATATCTGCCTCTTCGAAATCCGATCACCATCGAAGCAGGTTGTCCAGCGCGGGCGAGCCACGCTTGAGCGACGAGAGCTTGTGGAATGCAGGAGGCATCGGGGATCCAGCGCGCCACCCTGGTGACTGTGGACTGCACATAATGAGGATCGATTGGTGGGTTCGTGTGCTCAGGTTCCTCGGCCAATTGAACCAAGTCTTGAATCGGCAGTGATTTGGCCAAGATCGAAGCAGCACTGAGCATCAGTCCAACCGCCATGTGATCACGGATCCATCTCGTTGAGTGTCTTTGCAAGATCGCCCACATGTGTTGGGAGGCCAGTCGAATCGGTTGGAAACACGAATTCGAGCATGATGGTAGCGCGAGTCGTCTCGGTGATCATCTCAAACTGATGCGCTCGTTGCTCAGGGGACCACTCACTCAAATCGAAGCGACGGGCACCGAGTCTACGAAATGCATCGATACCTGAAACGCGGCGGGTCGAGAACTCCCCACGAGCGAGATCGACCCAGATAATAGGCCCTCCGAGATTTAGTGGGGGGTTGATGGGATGACGTCGTTTTTTCGACCCTGGGTAGTCCTCATCAATCGCGTCGGCGCCGCAAAGACGTACGGCGGGCGATGCACACATTACTTTTGCGTCCTTCAAGACCAGCATGTCGTCGGTGATGACCTGAAAACCGAACTGCGCCAGCGCCAGGGCAGTCGAGCTCTTTCCTGTACCGGACGGGCCCAAGAGCCCAAACGTCTGGCCGGACTTAGAAATAACTGCAGACGCATGCAGAACGAGCGGAGGGGAGGGTTGGGTCATCATCCAAGTTGGAAGGACGACCCTCTCCAGAAACGACTCAAGCTGTGAGCGTGGCCCATCATAGGTGAGTATTCCATCGTCGGAGTCCAACACAGCGCAGCATTGCCGCCATGTCCAATAGGTAGACTTGTCGTGTTGAAAAATAGCGAGAACGCCCTTGGCGTCCACATCGGAAGCCATGTGAAGCAGTTCTCCACTGACGTTGACCTCACCCGTTCTAAGGAGCAGGTCTCTATGTTTTGTTTTGGATTGGGGCCAATCGATGACGAGGTCGGATTCGATCGCGATTCCCCACGGTGTGAAAATCATACTCGAACTCACGTGTGTTCAAGCAAACCTGCAGCCAGCAATTCATCGACGAACTCTGCGACATCTTTTGCCGCTGTCTCGTGGGTGAGCTTATAGGTGGTTTCGAGCTCGGAGATGGCAGCCGATATGCCGCCGCTAAGCAAGGCATTAAGAGCCAGCGCGGCAGATCGTTTAAGCTCGAAACACTTCGATGAGCGTGTGTCGACGAGAAGGGACTCACCGTCCAACTCTTGCAACAGAACCGTCCGAGCCAACTTCAAAATGGAGGGCAAAAAGGGTCCTTTGCGTCCAGTACTCCAGCCGAGGTCGTACAGGCGGGGGCATCACCCGAACCGTCAAAAGTGGCTGAGCCGCTTCCACGCACGATTTCCTTCAACTCTCCGATCTCGACCAGAGTGGGTTTTTCGTATTTGGGTGTCAAAGTATCAAAAATAGATGTGGGCTGATTCATTTTTCTTTCCATCGAGCTAGAGCAATTCCTCGCCAACCGGACGGTACCATAAGTGACGGATTTGGGTCCAGTGATTCGGTAGCGACTGGAATGCTCTGGAAGCGTCGAACGCTCTCGGTTGCGACAGGCCCAAAATGAGTCTGCTTCGGACGGTCCCATACGTCTCTGGGGAGAATTTCACGCACAGCATACCGTAGAATATGCTTGTTCGAGGCCCCTCGCTGACACCAGTGTGCAGGGATCCTTTCGGTGCAATCCAGCAACGGTTGACAAAGAAAGGGTGCGTAGAGTGGGTGGTCAAGCTGGCGGGAGATCCGTCGTAACCCGCGCATTGCAACGTCCCACGCCCATGAATCAAATGCCTGCACCGTGGGGTCAGGGGCGTTCGTAAGCATGATTCTTAGAAGCCGAAGGGGTGACATGGTCGATTCTTCCGCCACCCAAGCGGAATAGTCGTTGAATTTCCAAGCGCTGAGCAGGCGCCGTTTTAAAGATGCATCAAAAAGTTGGTCGGCTCCCAAGCCGGTCAATACTGGTTGTCCCTTGGACGCACGCAGGTAGAACGTCGCTTCAAACGGTTCAGTCGGCTGGGACTGAGGCCCTTCCACAAAAGGGATTCCATGCACAAAAGGCGGAAAATCATCTATGTCAAAGGCCTCTGCCGGCGGCAACCCGAAGTATTGGGTCAATCGATTTACCCACTCTGTCTCGTCTGAGACTGGATGTTTGCTTTTCATCGTAAACGTTCGGGGGCGCCGCCCAAGTGCCACGAGTCCGGCGAGTATGGCGCTGGAATCTAGGCCGCCACTGAGAGCGATCGCCGCGTCGTGCGGCATCTTTTCCAACGAGTTCATGAAGGTGTCGAGTAATTCTTTCGAAGCCACCTCAAATTGGTCGGGTTCAAAAAGATTCCGCGGTTCGGAACGAATCGAACTAAACGAAAGACCTGTTGGGTCGATGATAAGTTTGGTCGATGGGGGTAAACGAAAAACTCCCCGGGAAAAGTCGGAAACACCGTCGACGAGACGGGGCTTTGTTTGCCAGGATTGTTCACGAAAACGACATGGAATAGCTGGAATCGAGGCTAAGGTGTCGGGTGCGGTGGTGATCCAGGTCAGCCGTCCGCTTGACCACCAGATAGGAACCCAAGCAAAGGGACCACGATTGATCTCAACACTTTCGCCAGAGACTTTAATACCGAGTCCAGCTGAACCAGGTGTTGGCCCCTCAATCGTCCAGGGTCGTCCTGAGTTGGAATACCCGATAGCCAGCGACGCGCCGCGAATGGGGAAAACCGTCCAATACCAAGCCGGCTGCCTAGCAACTAAATTGCGAACCTCCCAGAGGTCGCCCTTTAATATCGTGACGTCATTGACCACGGCGGTCTCGTTGCACCACGGGGCGCATTATAGTAATTGTTGTACTGCATGGAATTCCATCCATATCCCGAACACTGGGGCTAGTCTTTAATGAATGCGAATCTGCTTAATTGGTCCGTAATCGTCACTCTCTCGTGCTTTGTAGCCACGAGTTGTTCAGATGACTCAAAAACGGTCTCGTCGACACAACACCAAACCCTCACGGCGACACCGCATATCGAAAAGGGGAAAGCCGCGGAGCCGTTTCGTGGCTTTGACGTTGTTGGTCAGCGGTTTTCCGCAACATTGTTAGGCCTTGGTCGTGATGTCCAAATTGGAATGTCAGCCGAAGCGTCCTTCATCCCATCGGTGGGCGCGAACGCGGACGATTGGACCTACGAGATGAGCCCAGCCGTCGTCACGCGGGGGGATGAGAAATTGGTCGTGGAAACGACCGGCGCTCGCCTCGATGGCTCCACTCTGCGGATCTATTCAAAGAATATGGACGCACTGTTTACTCACTTGCCAGAGGGTCTCAAACGAGACTGGGTGCTTAAGACGAGACCTAACGGAAGTGGTTTAGTTCGAGTGTCGGTCCCGACACGTGGCGCCAGACATGAGGTTGTTGGTAACGAACTGCATGCGATGGTCGATGGAAAATATGCGTTTGGCTGGCGAAAACTTCACGTGACCGATGCGGGTGGAAAGATCCTCGAAGCTCGATTTGTGACCGATGAATCCGGCTGGGGGATCGAATTCAATGATACAAATGCAGCATATCCGGTCTTCATCGATCCAGTTGCATCCACTCCAGCTTGGACCGTGACCGGTGACCCACTAAATGGACTGAGCCGCTTTGGGTTTGGTGTCAGCGACGCGGGCGATGTGAATGGTGACGGGTTTGATGACGTATTGGTCGGACAGTCGCTGTATACGAGTGATGCCGCTACCCAGAACTACGAAGGGCGAGTGTTAATGTACCTTGGCAACGTCCTCGGACTTTCCAACACGGCTACGTGGACGTTCGAGAGTGACACTGCGTTCGCTCAGCTTGGAGGCGCCATCCGCGGAGTCGGCGACATCAACGGCGACGGATTTGATGACATTGCAATCGGGCACGAACTCTTTGCGGGTTCGGCGGGTTCGTTGGCTGGTAGGGTGTTGGTGTTTTTTGGTCAGGCGAGTGGCCTTCCTGCAGTTCCTGGCTGGGTCGCTGAAGGAAGTGCGGCCAACCAACGGTTTGGCAGCGCACTGTCTCCTGGTGGTGACCTGAATTGCGACGACAAGCCCGATCTGGTTGTTGGCAGTCGCTATGCGAACGCAAATAACGGAAATGTATGGGTGTATTATGGAGATGGAACCACCTTCAACCCGACCCCATGGACCTACGCGGGAACAGGCAACACGGTGGGCGCAGGAGCGTCTGTGTCGGGCGGCGGGAATATCAATGGCGACACCATAACCGTCGGTTTAGACACGTTCGATTGCGATGATCTGGTCGTGGGTGAACCCGGCTACGATTTGCCCGGCCTCACGAATCAAGGCCGGGTATTGGTATTTCATGGTGCTGCAGCCGGCCTCGGGGTCGCCCCAAATGCAACATTCACGTCAAATCAAAATCAGGCAGCGTTGGGCACACGAGTTGCGTTAGTCAACGATTTTGACGGCGATGGTTTTGACGATGTGGCTGGCGCGGCGGCACTCTATGAAACCAGTGCGGCACTTACGGACGAAGGCGGCGTTTTTATTGCCTTGGGCAGTGCAACCGGACTGCAAGCGACGCTACCGGTGATCACTGCGGGTGTAGCCGGGGCCCAGTTTGGAACCGCTCTCTATCGTGCAGGCGATGTAAACGGCGATGGCTTTTCGGCGGTGGTTGTGGGTTCAAGTTCATATTCCAATGGCGAGACCTTGGAAGGAGCAGCGTATCTGATCGAAGGTACCGCCACAGGACCAGTGATCTCTTGGAGCTACGAATCCAATATCGCAACCGCAAAATTGGGTTATGCTGCGGCTGGCGGCGGTGACATCAACGGTGACGGCTTTTCCGACTTCTTTATAACGGCACTCGACTATCCGGACTCAGGAACTGGGGTTGCTGTCGGTGCTGTTTTTGGTTTCTACGGCCGTGTTGATTGTCAGATTGGCGGTTCGTTCTTCGACCAAGGCGAAGTCAACCCGGCCAACGGATGTGAAGTGTGCAACGTCACGCTATCCACAACGGCTTGGTCCTCGATTTCCAATGGGACCGCTTGTAATGACGGTGACGCGTGTACGTTGACTGACACCTGTCAGGCCGGCGTTTGCACACCCACAACGACCACGACATGTTCGGATGGCAATCAATGCACCGCCGACTCTTGTAACCCTGCAACCGGACTCTGTGAGTTCGATGCGGTCGCTACGGAAGGTGCTGCATGTACGATCATCGGACCGGCCTGTGTCACGACTTCGTGTCAGGCAGGTGTTTGTGCTCCGGCATCGGTGGCTGGATGTTTGATCAGCAACACCTGTTATCCGGATGGCGCGGTGAATCCGGCCAATACGTGTCAGGTGTGTGACGCAGCTAGCGATCAGACCGATTGGTCGTCGGTGGCCGCAGCCACGGCTTGTAATGACGGACTCTTCTGCACCACGGGCGACACCTGTGACGGTGCTGGTACCTGTGGCGGAGCGCCACTCGATTGTTCCAGCGCAGCGACCGAGTGTTTCTCGGGGACGGCGTGTGACGAGGCCAACGACATTTGTATCCCAGCGATTCCTGAGCCACAGGGCACGGCATGTGGTGGAGACCTCTGCACGAATAACGGGATGTGTAATGGCGGCGGCATCTGCACCGGCATGGCTGTCTCGTGTGCTCAGTTCGACACCGAGTGCACCGTCGGCGTTTGTAGCCTGGCTGATGGCTCTTGCTCAGCGGTCAATCGCCTCGACGGAACCGGTTGTGATGACGGAGTTGCCTGTACTTCAGGAGACACCTGCACCACCGGCGTTTGCGGCGGAACTGCCGTTGATTGCAGTGGTTTGGACTCAGCCTGTGTTGTGGGTGTCTGCGACGCCACGACTGGAGCTTGTGGCACCGCGCCGGTCAATGAAGGCGGCGCATGTGACGACGCGGATGCATGTACCGATACCGATACCTGTACCGCCGGTGCTTGCGCTGGTGTTGCGGTCGTTTGCGACGACGGCAACTCGTGTTCAGGTGACACCTGTGACTCTGCGACGGGATGTGTGTTCACGACGTTGCCCGATGGAAGTGCGTGTACCGATGACGCACTGACCTGCACCACCGACGCCTGCAATGCGGGCGTCTGCGAGAACACACTGGCCACCGGATGTTTGATCACCAACACCTGCGTTGCAGACGGCGATCTCGATCCAAACGCCAGCTGCCGTATTTGTGACTCGGCCAGCGATACCACCGACTACTCCAATGCAGCCGTGGGAACAGCTTGCCCATTGACCGCGTGTTCAGACGACGGACTCAGCGTCCTCGCCGGTGCATGTGATGCATTGGGTACATGCACTCCCGAAGTCACGGGGGCCATCGATTGCGCGCCTTACCGATGTGACGCAGCGGCCTGTCAGACCGCCTGTGTAGACAACGCCGATTGCCAGGACGGGTTCGAATGTCGCAACAACGAGTGCCTTGAGCCCGTTGGCGAAGACATGGGCAACGACACCGGCGACGCGGGTAGCGATGTTGGCGATGCTGGTAGCGATACTGGCGACGATGCGGGCAACGATACCGGCGATGCGGGTGCAGATATGGGTGTGGCCGACATGGCAGCCGATGCCGACGCAGACGCTAGCGGTCCGACCTCGGAGCTGAAGGGATCGGGTTGCGCATGTAACTCGGCAGATGGCGCCCCGACCGACATGTCGTGGATGATCGCCGTGCTCGGCTTCCTCGCCATTTCGCGTAAACGACGACGTTAATCGTTGATGATGCTCAAAAAAGCCCGGCCAACGCCGGGCTTTTTTTGTGCGGAGTCGTGGAGCAGTGTGGGTCGCCTGCGGACCGGTCGCAGAGTAACGGCCAGGCTGGAGCCCGGCGGACCAATCCCAAAATCGCAGGATGTCTGCTGAATAATCGCTGAGTCACGGTCAGGCCTGGAGCCTGGCGGACCGGTCCTGAGTCTCAGGCAGGATGCCTGCAGACCAATACCAAGACCGCGGATCAAGCGCAGTGGGTAGGATGCCCGCGGACCAAGCGCAGCGGGCAGGATGCCCGCGGACCAAGCGCAACGGGCAGGATGCCCGCGGACCAAGCGCAACGGCAGGATGCCCGCGGACCAGGCTCAGCAGGCAGGATGGTCCACACGTCGCAAACAAAAGCCCGCGGACCAGTCGCACGCGGGCAGGAAGATGCCCGCGAACCAGGCTCAGCAGGCAGGACGGTGTCAAAATTGACAAATTCCGCGAAACGCCTACTCCATGGTGGAGTGTCTGTCCTCCAGATGCGCGATCCTCTACACTCGGTTTTCGCCTACTTTGGCGACATCCAACATAATGGCTCAATGGCACAGCCCTTGCTGTACATATCGATATAGTCGTCAGGCAGGTCCATGGAATCTAAACAACAAAAACTCGTTCCCTCACAGGCCTTTGCGCACCCTCTCTGGTGGATCGCATTGGCTACGTTGGTGCTGAATGACCATGTTCTTAAGGGAAGTGGACTTTCAGGAGCCCTCACTGGAAAACTGAGCGATTTTGCCGGTCTTTTGGTCGCCCCAGTCTTGCTTGCGGCGCTGATGCGGGTGAAGACACATCAGGGGCTATGGAGCGCAGGAATTGCGACCGGCGTGGTGTTCTCGGCGATCAATCTTTCGTCGGATTTTGCCCATGCTTGGGATCAGACGGTGTCGTACCTCGTGCCCTTCCACACCACGCCCGATCCTACGGACTTGATCGCCCTCGTCTCGATTCCGTTTGGCCTTTGGCTCTTCCTGCCTCTGATGACGTCAAAAAACCAGCTCGCCATGCAGGCGAAGCTCTTGGCGGCTACGCTTGGCGGTTTGGCATGCATGGCCACGAGCCCCGAACCCAGTTGTTTTGACTGCGAACCATGGCAGGAACAATTCACCTCCAAAATTTCGGTGCTGAATCAATCCAATGAACTGCATGTGGTTCGGATTCGACCGATGCTGCAGGAGATCTCGTTCGATTGTGACGCCGTCGCCGAAAATCCAACGGCATTCTTGCTGGACTCGTATTTCGGGCCGGCCACGCGTTGGCTGGTGCAGTCCGGACAAGAGGTTCCTGTGATCATCGAGTGGGAAGACCAGAGCAACGCGCCATGCAACGCTGCCAAGATTGAAAGCGACACGCTTCCCAATATTTTGGTGCTTTGGGATTCAAGCGCTCGCGTGAAGACCTTCGTTTTCGATGCCGAGATTCCCCAGAGCATCCCCGCCAACATGAACACTTTGGTGATTGAGGCCGAGTACTCCGGTGAGCAACTTCATAAATATCAGGAGCGCAGCACATGTGGCTCGATCTTGGATTTCTGTGATGAGTCTGAATACGCAGATCTGGCGACA
>JBFFMO010000003.1:0-21529 GCA_041554035.1 Allomicrovenator sp.
CAGTAGTACGAGTCCCAAAGTGGATAGGTCGACCCGCCGTTTGGCCCCGGCCAATAGCGGTAACCGTCGGGCTGCAGCTTGGCATCGTTCACCGTATTTTCGATGAGCCGCAACGTCGTGTCCAAATAGGTGTTGTCACCCGTGGCTCGCCACATCGAAACAAGCCCGTCGATGCAGTAGGCAAAAAAGTAATGTTCTTGATTGGCACCGGTGGACGTCGACAGGGCCTCACAGTCCTCTTCTGGACGGCGTGGATTGTTGAACTCCTGGTTGAACAGGACTTCCCACTCCGAGACCGTCATCGGGCACGCGTCTCCCACGCAGGGATCGAGCTTACAAGATAAGCCCTCGGCGTGATAACCGGCGTCGCAATCGCATGTGGGCTGATCATTCACAAGCTCACAGCGGCCCGCCCCGCACTCCACATCCATACAACCACTGGAAGGATCAGTATCTGGCTCGCCTGAAACATCAAGGGGCGCCGTGTCGATCGAAGCGTCCAATTGGGTATTCGCGTCCGTCGTGGATGCGTCGCCTCCCCCGGTATCAGCCACCTGCGGGATATCAGAGCCGCAGGCTGCGAAAAACATCAGGGCAACGACCAAAATTCGAAACATCGTAAGTCCACGCAAAGAGCCAAAAGAAGCCATGAAAACACGTTGATATCATGGATAGCGTCAGTTCCTTACGATTTCACGGCTATGCCAAAGATATTTCGGGGCAACCTGAGGCGGCTCAATGCAAGAGCCACGAGCCGCCAAAACTCAGTGTTCCAGTCTTCTGCGGCGCAGACCGACCAGTCCAAGGAGCGCCATGAAAATCAGCGAGGTATCGACGGATCCGCCGGCCACCGAGCAGCCTTCCGAGGCCTGCACACCATTGGTCTCGGCGACCTGACCGTCAGGTTGCGACTCAGAACCGTCATCAAAACCCATATCCAATGCGATAGGATCATTCAGTTGTGGGTCGCCAGGGTCGACCGTGTCGCCTTCATCGCCGGGATTAGTCATCACTGTCGCGGCGGGTGGTTGAAGCGCGGCGTTATGCGTCCAGACCCCCAGGATATCGACAATCAGATGTGCGCGAGAGCTCGCGAACACACACAGGTTGCCATTCATGCCCACACTCGAAACCGTCACCGTTCCAACAGGATCGTTTGGGGGGAAGTTCAACGATGACGTGTTGGGAACCGACCCACCGCAAGGAAAGGCGCTCAGAAACCCGTTTTGAGTCGCGCCCACAACCGTAAGGTTTGCTGTGACGGCCCAAATACCCGCAGGCATTCCGGGCAAGTCTTGAATCGGAAGCTCGATGACCTGTCGGTCCCCGAGACGATTCGTGTAAAGACTCGAAGCCTGACGCGTGTCGAGCAAACGCTTGGGCGCAAGGGGTTGGTAGGAAAGAGGACCATCAGCCGAGAAATACCCGCTGACATCGACGATGACATGGGCCTCTTCCTTGGACATCAAGCAGAGCTTGCTATTCGTGATCTTGGAAACGACGGCATTGGCGACCACGCTGTTTGCGGCGTAGTTGAGGTTAGAGGTTTCAGGAACGTTGTCGCCACAAGCAAACGCTGTGATGAACCCTGGGGTGGCGCCACTGATTGCCGCAACCGTAGCCACAACGCCGGTCGCACCCGCAGGTGCTTGCACGTCGACCTGCAGGATGGCGCCAGCAGCGATAGGAATTCCGGCGGAACGTGTGTCCAGCACCCGTGTTGGCGGTGTCGAGGTCAGGCCGTCTCCCGTAGGAGCAAAGGCCCCGGTCAAATCGCCGATCACGTTCACATCACTCAGGGTGTCGATCGCGATGCGGTTGCCGGTTCCCAGAATGACGGGGACCGCGTTTCCGCGAACCGTTCCGGGAACGTAGTTCACGCTTGAGGTCTCGGGCACACCGGTATCGGCTGGATACACGCTCAAGAAGCCGCCTTCTGTAGGCAAAACCGCCGTCATGTTCATCCAAACTGAACTTGCGCCGCCAAGCAGACCGGGAATCGCCACAACGTTGGTCCCAACGGCCGTGAGCGGCCCCGATGTGCTCCCATCGCCGCGAATCACCTGTGTGCTGGCACTGCGTGTGTCAAAAACACGTGTTGGCGTGATGAAATTAAATCGGCCTGGTGAACCACCAAGACTCATCGTCGGGAGCGCCGCTGCCGGCACCGCGACGGCCATGGGTGGCTCAGGGGGTGGAGGCTGACCGCACATGGGCGGCGTTCCAGGAAGGCATGTCGCGCCGTAAAACGCGCAATCGCCCGAGGAACAATCTTGATTGATGATTCGGGTGCCTTCGCACCGTGCCGTGCACGATCCAACCGATGCGCCCGATGTGAAAAACGGCGTCAAGCGTGCCGCACCGGCCGCGGTGAGTTCCACGTGAATATGGTTGGTATGCGACAGCGAGTTGGAGCTCAAGAGCCCAAAACCACGCTCACCATTCCAAAACGCCCGGTCCCAAATCACACGTTGGATGCCTATGAATTCAGCATTCTCGACCAACCAGTTGGCGACAGGGTCGCCCAGACCGTTATTGGCATCACCGCCCTCCATCGGAACCATCAGGTCGATCGCGCGACCCACGGCATGAACCGAAAGTTTCGGCACGCTGGTTGTGGCGCTGTTCTGGCGGCAACAATAAAGGCCTCCCGAAGTCAGCGAGCCAAAGCGACCACGCAGGTAGGCATCGAGTTCTTTTGTGCCAGCATAAGCGGGCGAACACGAAGGATGAGTGCAGGAACACGCAAAGGCGTTGCTCGAGGTGCATGACCCCAACGGCGAGACGGCCGGCGGGTCGACCACCGGCACGTATTGCGTTGCGGCAATGGCTTTGGTGCTCGCTGGCGCAACCCAGGGCCCTGCAACCCGCAACTCTGTGGCACGTGTGCTGTTTTTTGACTCGGAGTCATCTAAATCAGCCACGCCGCAAGCGGAAAGTGCTGCAAACAAGACGATCAATGGAAGAAATGAACGAAACATGATGAATCCTCGTGGCTTGGGCGACGAGGACCATCATGCGGCATCCAAGTATAGAAGGCCACTGACCAAAGCTGACATTTCGCCGGTCACTAGTTCTTCACGATTTCACCGCTGCCATTTGCATTGGGTTCCTCGGCGCCACCGGTGAGTGCGCTGCACTTCAAGTCTGTGAACGTAAAGGTCGCGTGGAAAGCGGTCCCATCGTTTTCAGTCACGACGATTTCGAGCGGTGGTGTGGTGCCATCTCCATTCGACGAGAAGCCGCAATTGGGCGCCCCGGTGAAGCCAGTGAACTGAGTCGTGACGGTCTCGGCGTAGGTTCCCACATCCCCGACAGCCAACCCGTCGATCGTGATTTGCCCGGTTCCCTCCGTCGACGAAAACTGGACCGTCAAACGGTCTGGGGTGATGCGATTCAAGAGCGCGAGTGACCCCGAAATCTCGGCCTGCCCATCAATGTTGAGAATCCAAACCGGATCGGCGTCGGGCACGGTATTATTAGCCGTCGTGTTATTATTGGTCGTGTTATTCGTGCTTTCGGTGGTGTCATCCCCACATGCGCTGAGCGTTGAAAGAGCGAGGATCGAGAGCACTAGAATCGTTTTCATGTCGGTTCTCCAAACAAAGTTGGGGACACTTTATCGACAAGTCCCCAAACCTCAAATTCATCGGTCAACCAACGCCATTATGATCGGTTCGCGGGCTCACTACAGGTAGCGGGCTTTGAAGCTGCGCTTCTTGATCTTCCCGTTGTTGATGCCTTTCAACGCGGTCCCAGCAACGTCGCGCTCCACCGCGATATGCGTGACCCGGTCGCCGACCGCGATGCGCCCGATGGAATCGACATCCAATCCCACGTCTCCAGTCAGCGCCCCGACGATATCGCCCGGCCGGATTTTGTCTTTCTTGCCGCCCATCAACATGATCGTACGCATGCGAGCGGGCTCGGGTGCGTCAAAGTGCACGGGCAGACCCGAAACAGGGCGAGGTTCGACGTCTTTCAAGAGCTCGATCGCCTCGACTTTGCGGTCTTCTCGCGGACCCATCAGGCTTATCGCAAGGCCGGATTCTCCAGCACGACCCGTGCGGCCCACGCGGTGCACAAATTCCGAAATATCCCGCGGCAATTCGTAATTGATGACCGCATCGAGCTCATCGATGTCGATGCCTCGAGCCGCGACATTCGTGGCGACCAAGACCCGGACACTGCCGTTCGAAAACAGCAACAACACGTCTTCACGATCGCGTTGTTCCATGCCGCCATGCAGCCCCATCACTGAAAAACCAGCGTCGCTCAACTTGCCGATGACTTCGTCCACGGTGTCGCGTTGGCTGCAAAACACAACGGCAGAATTGGGACGATGATAACCGAGCACTCGGGTCAAACCCTCGAACCTGTCGATCGACCCCAATTCATAAAGAATCTGCGTAATATCCGGTCCTGCCGACTCGTCAGCCACAGACACAAACACAGCATCGTTTTGCAGCGTCTGGCTCAACTCCATCACGTCGTCGTGCGTCGTGGCAGAAAATAGAAGCGTCTGCCGACCTTTTGCGGTCGCATCAACAATCGTCGAAACGTCTTCGACAAACCCCATATCCAACATCCGGTCGGCTTCGTCCAAGACCAGAGTCTTGACCATGGCCAGATTCAGCGACTCTTTTCGCAAATGGTCCAAAACGCGACCCGGTGTCCCGACGACCACGTCCACACCGTTTTCAAGTTGAGCCCGTTGCCGTCCATAAGCCGTGCCGCCCGTCAGAACCACAACGTTTGTGTTGGCCAAGGGCCGAGCGAGCCGCCGGATTTCCTCGGCCACTTGTGAAGCGAGCTCTCGGGTCGGACACAGGACGAGTGCGCCAGGCAACTGGCTTGCAGGTGTAATGCGTGAAAGCAGCGCCAAACCAAAGGCCGCCGTTTTGCCGGTACCGGTGCTTGCCAGCCCAATCACATCCTTGCCTTGAAGCATGATGGGCAGGGCGCTGGCCTGAATAGGCGTCATCTTGACGTAACCAAGCTGGTCGAGGTTTTGCAGCCAAGAGGCTTGAAGTCCGAGGTCGGCGAAGGATGTAGTGCTCATGTCTATTTCTGGGTTCGGGCTGACCGTCATGGTCGGACACGAGTGCCCGATTACCAGATCACAAGAAAACTAGCCAACGTCGCGCGACGAGTACTAACGGTCGACACGCTTGTCAGCGGGGCACTCTTCGAAGACGACGCACACGTTTTTTTCACCCACCGAGCAACACTCGTCGCGCGCATGGCAATCCATCGTCGTGTAACAAGTCGGTGATTCGACGGCGTCCAGCACCAGTGGCGCCTCGGCTGTTTTGCCAAAGCTCATGACCATGTCGAAGCGCTGGTTCTTGCCCAATAAGTCGTCGAGGCGCCCGCAGACTTCGTCGCTCGCGCAAATGAATGACTTTTTATCGATAAATGAGCGTTTATCGGCCCCAAAGTAGGGAGCTGAGATGCTGAAAAGTCTAAATGACTCGTTCAATTCATCGACACCGCTCAGATACTCCACGCTGCGAGACGTGTGATTCCAATACGAGTTATGGGAGCTCGTCACTTTGACGGTGAAACGTTGGCCCCACCCGTAGGTGTCCATGCCTTGCATTTCGAAGTACGTGCCGTCTTTCTGCGCACGCAGCGACAACATCTTCGGATAGCCCGCATCTCGACTGGGTTGTTTGTAGGGCAGATACGTCTCAGTGAACGTCTCGACCTCGCGGTCGGGCTCAGAGAAGAGCCGGCAGCCGGACAAAAAAAGCGCGAGGAGCACGAGAATGAAGGGGTCTTTTCGGTTCATTTGCCCAAATTATCATATCGTTCAATCTCCGAGTAGGCGCTCAAGGCCGGACAAATATTGCGCGAACCGCCAGTGGCGGCTACAAACATCCCAAGACATTTTCCACGGATTCGTATGCGTTTGGCCGTCATCCTCTTTAGCCTTTTAGCTTTGCTCCTCCCCGGGACCGCGATGGCCCAGTACGTCGATCGCGACGACGAGGCCCGCTTCGAGAGTGAACTCAACAAAGATGAGTTCATGATGGTGGCTCGATTCCGCGCGGTTACGATTCCCGGATTCATGCTGGGCCTCTTCTTTGATGAACACGCCAACAACTG
The DNA here is from genome assembly GCA_041554035.1 of Allomicrovenator sp. Lineage (GTDB taxonomy): Bacteria > Myxococcota_A > Bradymonadia > Bradymonadales > Bradymonadaceae > JBFFMO01. The sequence continues at coordinate 6,112 of JBFFMO010000003.1, forward strand.
GGACGGCCAGGCCAACTTTGCCTACGGCGCGGAGTTCTCGTGGCGACGCGACGAAGACTTTGAAATCGGGTTTGCCTTGGATTACGCCGACCTGACGATGCCCTCGCAGTTCTGGCTCTCGTCGGGTGACCAGCCGGAGGATGGCGACTGGACAGTCGTGGACGCCAAATTGATGAGCCTTGTCATCACTTCGTATTGGTTCTGGAACCCTAAACCTTGGCTTTCGCCTTATGTTGGCGGCGGTATTGGCGCAGGCCTGATGCTGGGTGACGTCCTGAAATACAACCCCAAGCCCGGTTCGCCGTGTCGCCAACCTGGAGTTCTTGGCCCCCCCGAATGTTACACGCAAAACGGCGAGCCTGACCTTGCCGCGGACTTCGACGCCCCCGTCAAAGAAGACATTCCGCCAGTCATCCCAGTGATCAACATCGTTGGCGGCGTGCGCTTCAACATCAAAAAACATGGCGTCATCAAACTTGAACTCGGATTTCAAGATTACGCATTCGCTGGCATCGCAGCGGGCGGACAGTGGTAAGACCTGCATCTTGGGCGCTTGGCGCCTTGCTCAGCTTAGCCTTCTTGTCGACAGCACAGGCTCAAAGCGTCGAAGCGATGGTGGGCGGCGAGTTCTGGAAGTCCAATGAAGTCAAAGGGCACGGGATCATTCTGGTGCGGGGCCAAACCTCGGTCGGAACCACCCAGCTGAGCGCTGAGTTCAACACAGACACCTTGACATTTCGTGTCGAAAAACCTCTCGACAAGTGGACCTACGGGCTGCAGGTGCGCGGCGAAGCCCTGATCGCTGGGCTTTTGACCGACTACTACATCGGTGCCGAAAACGTTCCTGAGCGGACCTTTCAGGCGAGCTACCTTGAAGTCCAAGCGGACGCCAAACGTGGCGTCGGTGACCATTACTTCCATCTGAGCGGCGCTTTGCAGCGTTGGTTCTTTCAAAGCGTGGATGCCAGCGCAGCAGACTTAGTCCTGCCGCCTGAAGTCTACGTGCTCAAACAGAGACTCGGCTGGACCTATTGGAACCTCGCCGACGACCCATCTTGGTACGAAGCCCATCGAAGTGGGCGCCGGCGCATTCGCGGATTGGCCGTCGGGGTCGAGGGTGGCGTCGACTTCCGCAGCCAAAAACAAGCCTGGGGCGTACCCGAAGACCCACGCAATGACCCAGAACGGACGATTTTCACGCTGCGGCAATGGGCTGCGGCCGGCGTGGAATGGACTCCTGGCTGGCGTCTTCAAGTCAGACAATGGGCTGGAATCGGCGACGGCGAAGACGACCTGACCCGGGCTCGCATCGGTGGGATGAACCCCTATGTGGTCTCAGTTCCCGGCCTCCCCTGGGCGTCTTTTTTGGCGTCACGTTATGCCGCCGCAGAAATTTCGCAGGCGATGAAAGTCTCCAACAATGTCGAAATCGGTTTTACAGGCAACGCCGCACTCGTTGAAGACGGCGACCGAGTGGGTAATTTTGATCAGTTTTCGCCCCTGCTCGGAACCTCGGCTTTTGTCGATTGGCGACCGGGAGACTGGCAAATCAACGCCGCAATTGGCGCATCACCGGACGCCGGCGCGTTGTCCACGGAGCTCTCTTTGAGCATGTACGTGGACGTAGGTTTTTCTTTCTAAAGAAAATTCGTGGGCGGGCCGATACCTAGTCACACCCGGTTAGGCTAACCTATTCTACCCATGCGACTAATCCACCTATGTATCCGAAAAACGTCAGTTTTTTGACACTCTGTAAAGTGTTTTTTTCTCTTCCAGACCCTCTTCTTAGTTGCTATACCCCACCCATAACGACCGAAATACACCTCATTCAGGAGTGGAAATGATTCGAAAGACACAGCTTCGCGCTGCGGTCATCGTTGCATCCAGTTCCCTCATGCTCAGTGCATGTGTGGACCAGGAGAGCGATGTCGCAGGACAGCAAGAAAACACGACACGAGAGAGCGCACTGCTCTCCGTATTTTCAGTTGGGCCCAGCAGCCAGACGATCAACGAGGGCGGAACCGCCACCGTTGGCGTCAGCTTGCTCTGTTCCAACAATCTGACGCAAGACGTCATCATCACAGCGAATTGGGGCGACGGCACGACGCCGGAGGCTCGGACGATCGAATTCGGCAATTTCGGCACCCAAGGCGCATGCCTTGCTGGGTATGTCGAAGTCTGCGGAGCGTCGTCTACGGACGCAGACTGCGCCAATTGGACCCACACATACGCCGACGGAATCGACCCCACCACGGGCACGGTCTACCCGATTTCCTTCACGGACGTTCAGGGCGTGGACTCAGGTGGACAGGCCGTTTCGGTTAACGTCCGAAACCTTGCCCCAGTGGTCTCGCTTTCGCGCACGGGCGCGGACTTTGAAGGCGTCAGCGCCGACTTCGACCTTACGGCCGAAGATCCGGGCCTGCTTGCCACCGAGATTGCCGGTGTGACGTGGACCTGGACGCCAGCAGGCAACGTGAACGACCCTACGGTCGTCACTTGCACCTGCGCAAATGTGACCGATTGCGATGACGGGAGCAATCTCAGCATCTGTAACGAGACCGACGAGCCTGAGACGGATACCAAGCTTCGTCGTTACCTCGATGATGGCGCTTACACTCTGACGGTTGTGGTGACGGACAAAGACGGTGGGCAAACCACCGTTTCCAAAAACACCACCATCAGCAACCTTCCGCCGGAAAACCTCACGGTCAAGATCAACAATAACCTGATCAGCACCGACTCGATGACCCCAACGGTCCTCACTGAGGGGACCAGCTATGCATTCTTGGGAAGCCTCCAAGAGCCAGGCATCGACACGCTCGACCTGGACTGGAATCTGGGCGACGGAACGTTACGTCCTACCGCAACCGGCGCTGTGACCAAGGCCAGCTGGCCAAACCTCACAAATCTCAGCCAAGATGCGTTGGAATTCAACTACACCTACGACAACACCGCCGCGGCTTTGTCGAACAACTACACCGTTATTTTCACGGCTGATGATGATGACGCAGGAACGGGCACACGCACCGGATTTGTCCGCGTGGTTGACGTCGATCCCGTCATCAACAGCTTCACAGCGAACGGCACAAGTGGCGCGGTGAGCGTGATTGAAGGCGCGACTGTCACTTTTGCTGTTAGTGCTGTTTCGGGTGCCCAAGACCCAACCTTCGACGCCCTGACGACCTACGATTGGGACATCGATGGAAACGGAAACGGCAACCTCACCAACGAGTACACCGTCGTTGGCTGCGGTACTGCGGACACGACCTGTGCCGTGACCTTCCTCGATGACGACCCCGCAGGATCGTACGATATTGATGTGACTGTGAACGACGAAGACTCGTCCACCACAAGCGCTACGCGCACTGTCACCGTCACCAACCAAGCTCCAAACCTTGCAGCCATCCCAGCACTTGCTGGTATCTTGGAAGCCGGTTCAAGCTCGTTGACCTACACGTTCACTGACCCAGCAGGCACGCTCGACGGCCCTTACTCGGTGACCGTGGACTGGAACGACGGTTCGACGCCTTCGACCGCAACCCACGTTGCGCCGGGTGCTTTCACCATTGGGCCGCATACCTATGCGGACAACTCGTTGTGCACTAATCCTTCGGCTGGCGTTTGCACCATTTCGGTCACAGTCTGTGAAGACTTCGGGATGATGAACCCGTTCGCTGCGGGTCCTCCTCTGAAATGTGACACCGAAACGACCACAATCGTCGTGACGAACGTTGTCCCAACCCCATCAATCGTTGCATTCCCACCGCTCGAAGAAGGCTACACCTTCAATCTTGACGGCGGATTTTCCGATCCAGCTGGCGCACTCGACGACACCTACTCAGGTGAGTGGAGCGGGCTCGATTTTGGCGACCAGACTCTTCCAGCCACCTACACAGCACGCCTTAGCGCGCTTGACGTAACCGACGGCGGTCGATTTGACAGCCAAGGTCCCAAAGTCATCCAGTTGACGGTGACCGACGGCGACGGCGGCGTAAGCTTGCCTGCGTCGGCCAGCGTAACGGTGGCGGATAACACCCCCATCATCACCAGCGTCGTACAGAACTTTGTGCCGGTGATGGATAATCTTGAGCCTGCACAAGCAACGCTTGATATCACCGTAAAAGCCGAAACCGCTTCCGACCTTCTTGAAAAAGTTGTCGTGAACTGGGGCGATTCAAATATCGCTGATTCGGAAATCACGATGGGAGTGGCCGGAATTGGAACGGCAGGAAACACGATCTCGGTGACCGCTCCTGGCGATTACATCGAAAGCGGCGTTTACACTGCAACCATCACGGTATTTGACGAAGACTCAAGCGCTAGCACGACCAAGACCATCACGGTCCTCAACGTCGCGCCAACGATCACACTTGTGGAAGCAACCCCTGCTGCGCCTGTGATCGTGACGGAAGGCCAGTCCTTCTCGGCACGTATCACAGCAACCGACCCCTCCACCGTCGACGCTCAGACACTCACCTTCCAGTCCAACTGGGGTGATACAACCAGCGACTTCGCAACCGGTTCGGTCACCGCTCCGGGAACAGCCCGTGCGCAGTTCTCACACGTCTACACCAACCCGGGCACCTACACGGTCACCCTGACCGTGACCGACCCCGATGGTGGAAGCGACACGTCGACCCTCACGATCGAAGTCCTCAACCGTGCACCAACCATCACGGATGTATTCAACACAGGACCCGTCAACGAGAACACCTCGGTGACGGCAGTCATGCTGGTCAACAATCCTGGTGCAGACACACTTAGTTATTCGTTCAACTTCGCTTGTACGAAAACCAGCAGTGCGCTGGTCAACGACAGCGACTTCACGGAAGCGATTCCTGGAATGGGAACTTCGGCTGTGCGTTCAAACACGTACCCAAATCAGGGTTCAAACCCTGTCTGTGTCCGCGTCTGTGACGATGACGGCCCCGCATTTGGTTGTGATTACGGTCTAACGACCGTGGTTGTGAACAATGTTGCACCGACCATCTCAAGCTTCCCCGCTCCAGCAGCTGTGAACGAAAACAGCGCCGGCGCAAACGTGGTTCTGAGTGCAACGGCAACCGATCCAGGCCCGAACGACACGCTTACCTACGCATTTGATTGCACCAGCGATGGTTCGGATGACTTCACGAACACGACGGGAACAGCAACCTGTGTTTACACAGGAAGCGGTACCTTCACTGCAAGCGTCCGCGTCACCGACGGTGATGGCGGAAGCACCTTTGCAACGACTCAGGTCCGTGTCACCAACCTCGCACCAGCGATCACGAATGTGGTCGGACTTGATGTGAACGAAGGCGACACCACCACCGTCACCATCACTGCAAGTGATATCGGTGGAGGAGCGCTCACGTACCGCTTCGACTTCGACAACGACGGAACCTACGACGTTCAGAAAGCAACCAACGCTGCCAACTGGACCTACACAACCGACGGCGTCAAAACCGTTGCTGTGGAAGTCTGTGATAGCAACAACGCTTGCGATCAGGACTCGACGACCCTCACCGTGTCCAACGTTGCACCGCTCATCGCGGACGTCAGCGGCTTGGACATCAACGAAGGTGGCACCACGACTGTGACGATTGATGCTGACGATGTCGGCGGAGACGTTCTTTCGTATCGCTTCGACTTCGACAATAACGGCACCTACGAAGTTCAGCAGTCATCAAGCTCGGCAAGCCACACCTACGCGCAAGACGGTCTCAAGACTGTCAACGTGCAGGTCTGTGACAGCGCCAACGCTTGTGTCCTGGGTTCAACGACACTCAATGTCGCCAACCTGGCTCCGATGATCACTGCCTTCCCAACGCCTGCAGCTGTGAACGAGAACAGCGCTGGCGCAAGTGTCGCTCTGAGCGCAACGGCGAGCGACGCCGGTATCGACGATGTGTTGACCTACGCGTTTGATTGCACCAGCGATGGTACAGACGACGTCACCAACACCACTGGAACAGCAACCTGCGTTTACGCAGCGAGCGGTACCTACACTGCAACCGTTCACGTCAGCGATGACGGCGGCGGAACAGCATTCGCTTCGACTCAGGTCCGAGTGAATAACGTCGCTCCTGCAATCGCGACCGTGGTTGGCCTCAACGTCAACGAAGGAAACGCAACGACTGTGACCATCACTGCCAGCGACGCTGGCGGAGACGCACTCTCGTACCGCTTCGACTTCAACAACGACGGCCAGTTCGACGTTCAGAAAGCAACGGGCTCGGCGACATGGACCTACCCACAGGACGGCCTCAAAACCGTCGGTGTCGAAGTCTGTGACAACGAAAACGCATGTGCTCAAGGAACGACCACACTCACGATCGCCAACGTTGCTCCGGTCATCGCATCGGTTTCAACACCTTCGTCTGTGTCTCGCGGCACAGCGATCACGGCCATCGCAGACGCATCGGACGTGGGCAACGACAAGTTGAGCTACCTGTTCAACTTCAAAGATTCGAACGGAACCGTTCTGTTCGCCATCGGACCACAGGCATCGAACGTGGCAGCGGCAACGATCAGCGATTCGGGTGCATACTCGGTCGAAGTCGTCGTCACAGACACAGCAGGCGCACCGAACGTCGCTCTCACCGCTACGGCGAGCAGCAACTTCACTGTGACCGATATCAGCGTTGCAGTCAGCGTCGTGGCTAACCCCTCGACGATTTCTGAAGGCGGCTCGACAACGATCACGGTCACCACTCCAGGTGGCACGGGTCCGTACCTTGTCCGCTACGACGTCAATGGCGACGGCGACTTCAATGACGCCGAAGACATTATCCCAGCAGATGCGAATGACACGTGTATGACTTGCTCGGAGACCATTACCTACGCGGATAACCGCACCGGTAACCTCCCTTACCGTGTTCTGGTTGAAGTCACCGACACCGGTGAAGGCAACGCGATCGCGACGGCACTTGTTTCGGTCACGGTCAATAACGTTGCTCCAACCATCGCAGCCATCGGCGATATCGCAGCTGCTCCTGAGCAGACCGCACTCGCCGTGGCCATCGTCGGAACCGACGTTGGTGCAAACGACACCATCACGTACTCGTTGGTCTCCGGCCCATCGGCCATCACTGTGGATGCCAACACTGGCAACCTCAGCTGGACGCCAAACTGGACCGACGAAGGTGCAAATTCGATCACGGTTCGTGCGACGGACAACGATGGTGGCAAGTCTGAAGAGACCTTCACCGTCACCGTCACGATCATCGATACGAACAACAACAGCGTGTCGGATACACGTGAGCGCGAGCTCAACAATGGCGCACTTCTTCCGCCAGATGCCGGAACAACGGATAGCGATAATGACGGCGTAACTGACCTTCAAGAAGTGCTTGACGGCACCGACCCGAACGTCAGCGATGCTCCTTCGGCACCGCTTATCCTGAGCCCAGACAAAGAGTCGGTGGACACCCTTCGTCCTACACTCATCGTCGTGAATGCTGAGAGCCCACGTGGTCTCGAATTGCAGTACACGTTCGTTGTCGAAGACTCGACCGGAACTGAAATCACTCGCATCTCGGGAGTGAGTGAAGGCGTGAACACCACTTCGGTGGAAGTCGACGTCGACCTGACTGAAGACGCTGTCTACACATGGTTCGCCAATGCAGACGACGGATTCGTAGTGGGCGAAGACAGCCAGGATGGTGAGTTCCAGGTCAACACGACCAACTCAGCACCTCCAGTGCCTGAGAACCTCACACCACTCGATATGGCAATCTTGCCAAGTGGCGTGCTCGCAGCTCTTGAGTTGCGCGCAGTGGTCGACCCAGACGGCGATGCTGTTTCGTATGAATTCGAAATTGCGACGGACGTCATGTTCAACAACCTCGTGACGACTTCTGAGCTTCGCTCGGTACCGTTCTTCACGCTCTCGGAAGTGTTGGCCCCTGGCAAATACTTCTGGCATGGCCGAGCAACCGACGGCACCGACGCAAGCGCGTACGGAACGGCAACGTTCTTTACGATCGAAGCTTCGGTCTCGAACGTGGCTCCTCCTGCACCTACGATCGTCAAACCAGACGGCGTTGTGTTGGCAACCACTTCAGCAACCCTTGAAATCACCGGTGTCGTTGACGCTGATGGAGACGATGTCGAGTACATCTTCGAAATCGCCGACAACGCAGCATTCGCGGGAGCGGATACTTCGGGACTTCAGGCTGAGCTGACCTATGCAGTGACCGGTCTTACGGAAGACACCACGTACTTCTGGCGCGCACGTTCGTCGGATGGTTCTGCAACTTCTGAGTGGGTTTCGGCGAGCTTCGCTGTCAACGCACAGAACGCAGCACCAACCGGACTTGCAATCGTGTCACCTGCACCTGGCGCACTCCTTGAGCGTGCACCTGAAGGTCTTGTATGGGCAGAAGCAACTGATGCCGATGGCGACACCTTGACCTACACGGTCGAGCTCGCAACGACAGCAGATTTCGCTGAAATCCTTTACACCGAAGACTTCGCAGCAGGCGATTCGGTGGCCGTGCCAACAGGCGTGACCTTCGATCCTGAGCTTACCTACTACTGGCGCGTGACCGTTTCCGACGGCACCGACAGCGACGTGGTAACCGGCTCATTCGACCTCTACTCGACACCTGTCGTGTCTGCCGGAACCGGTGGAGATGATGGATGTGGTTGTAGCTCGGTGGCCAAGCCAGACGCTCGTCAGCCCATGGCACTTATCTTCGGCCTCATGATGGCTGGATTGCTTGTCATGCGTCGTCGCAAGCGCGACTAATTCTTAGGCGACTTGCCTTAAACCCCGCCCGACTCTTCGGGCGGGTTTTTTTGTTTCTTGTGAAAGATTCAGCCTAGACACGGCCACGCTTAGCCCGGATCCTCTAGCCGGCTTGAAATAAAAAATTCCGCTCTTACGTTCCTGCGACGTCGCGGGATTTTCCCATAGAGGTGAAGAATGGAAGCAATGCACTCAGTTTCTAGCAGCAGTATCGACGCTCGCGTGTCGTTTATTCGCAAGACCTACGCCCACTTGATGGGAGCCATTCTTGCGTTTGTCGGGCTCGAAGTGATGTTGTTTCAGTCCGGGCTGGCCGAAGTCGTCGCAAGTGCGATGTTGAGCGTGAGCTGGCTTTTGGTGCTGGCGCTCTTCATGGGCGTGGCGTGGGCTGCAGACTGGCTTGCTCACCGTGAAACCTCGAAGGCCATTCAATATGTGGGTCTGGGTCTCTACGTGGTGGCTGAAGCGTTCTTGATGACCCCACTTCTGTACATGGCTGTGGCCTACAGCGACCCAAGTGTTTTGCCTTCGGCGGTGGTGACGACTCTGGTTGTCTTCGCCGGCCTGACGGTCGCGGTCTTTGTGACCAAGAAGGACTTTTCATTCCTACGCACAGCTCTGGTTGTCGCGTCGTTTGGAGCGTTGGGACTCATCATCGCAGCCACACTTTTTGGCTTCCAGCTCGGCATGTTGTTTTCAGTCGCCATGGCCGTGGTCGCGGCAGGATTTGTGCTCTACAGCACCTCCAACGTCTTGTTGCACTACAACACGCATCAATACGTGGCAGCGTCCTTGGCGTTGTTCTCGTCGGTGGCTCTGATGTTCTGGTACATCCTGCGCATCTTCATGGGTCGCGATTAAGACCGACGCGCTCAACGCAGCACTTCATCCAGAACTGCTCGCACACGAGGCGTCTCATGCCTCGTCAACACAAAGACATCCGGGCCAGGGGCTGAATAAGGCGCAAGCACTTCAACCAGTGCGCCCGATTCGATGTCCTTGTTCACCATAAAATCAAAGACCTGAGCGATGCCAAGGCCACGCCGCGCGGCATCCACGAGCTGCGGCCCCAGCGTCGTGACCAATTTGGGCGCCACATCGGACTCGATCCGCCGGGCGGCATGTTTGGGGTCGAGGTAGCTCCAATTCACCACGACTCCGCGTGGAGACCTGAACTTCAGGCAGGCGTGATTCTCAAGGTCGGCTGGGGTTCGAGGCGTACCGACCTTGTCGAGGTACTCCCGAGTAGCCACACTCACCCACCGAGTTTTGAGCCATCGTCGGACCTTCAACCCGCTGTCTTCAAGCTCTCCAATCCGAATCGCGATATCCACCCGGTCATCGGCCAGGCGCGCCATCTCGTCCGAAAACTCCAGGTGGAGCTCAATGCTCGGATAACGCTCCCTGAACCCGGGTAGCAGATGGGTCAGAAGTCCCGCAAATACAGGTGACAACGACACGGTAACCACCCCTGATGCATCCCCTCGAGCCAATTCCAGCCGACGCCGACCCTCACGAATCGATGCAATCGCTGCTTTGGAACTCTCCAGGAAGAGCTCGCCTTCGGGCGTGAGTCCGACGAATCGTGTAGTTCTACTCAAGAGTCGAACCTCCAAATTCGCCTCAAGGTTTGCCACGGCGCGTGAGATCGCGCCCGGCGTAAGCCCCAGATAAGACGCCGCGCCCCGAAAGCTCCCTTCCTGCGCGACGGCCACAAATGCTTCGATGCCAGAGAATAAGTCACTCATGCAGAAATGCTCCATGATTGATGACTTTTCATCAACAAAGAAACAAAAACCCAGGCCTCGACGCGGCTCCAATCGAGCCCTAAATTCAGATTCAGGACAGCAAATCACCTGAAGGAGAACGCAATGAAAGTCAGCGTATTTGGAACGGGAATGGTTGGAGTCACGATCGCCACCAAGCTCATCGAAGAGGGCCACGAAGTCATGATGGGTTCACGCAGCGCAACGAATGAAAACGCCATGAAATGGGCGCAGGACGCGGGAGACAAAGCCAGCTGTGGCACCTATGAAGATGCTGCAAAACACTCCGACCTTTACTTCAATTGCACCAATGGCATGGGCGCGCTCGAAGCCCTGCAATCCGCCGGCGCAGACAATCTGGCCGACGGTGTCCTCATCGACGTCTCCAATCCCCTGGATTTCTCGAAGGGCATGCCTCCGACCCTTTTTGTCAGCAACGACGACTCTCTGGGTGAGCAGATTCAGCGGACCTTTCCAAAACTAAAAGTCGTGAAGTCGCTGAACACGGTCAATTGCGAGGTCATGGTTGACGCCAAAAAGGTCGCAGGCAGCCATACGATCTTCATGAGCGGCAATGATAGCGGGGCCAAAGAGCGAGTGCATGGCATCCTGGCCAACTGGTTTGGCTGGTCCGACATCATCGACCTTGGCGACATCACGACCGCTCGAGGAACCGAAAGTCTGATGCCGATCTGGATTCGACTCTGGCAGACACTTGGCCACGCGAACTTCAACTTCAAAATCGTTCGCTGAGCCCATGTCGAAGAATGGGACCTAACAGGCGTTGCGCATGCATTCGCCGGTCATCAGCCATTGCCCCCATTTGCGGACTTCCTCGGGTTCAAGGTCGCCCACCCGCACGTTTTGCAGCACATCCGATCGAATCGCGACACGGCCGTCGCCCAGTGGTTTGGCAAGATTGGCCGGGACCAAAACCGCATCAAACATGTCGGCGTGCAAAAAGTCCGTCAGGTTTTTGCCCGCCGAAATATCGGCTCCGATGAAGACCGGGAGCGTGTGTTTGGGCTGCACCAGGACCTCTTGAATCGCGGTTCGGGCCGATCGGGCGCACTCGTAAAAAAGCCCGGCCATCGGGTCGGTCGGGTAAGCCATTTCAGGTTCGAGCTGCCATAAAACACTCATGAAGCTCGCGATCGTCCCAAAGACCATGCGCTCGACCATGCCCAACACCTCTCTCGGAAAAAGCGATTGGTCACGCAACTCGACCGACGAGGTCCCGCGGCTACGCACCTCGTGAGCCACACGCAGGCCCCACATCGGGTGCAGGTCCAAAGCCACCAACATGCCGGCCATGGACTGCGGCGGACAGAGCTGCCGCGTGAAGGACTCGACCAGCTGAATCTGCACGTCCTCGGGGCTCATGGCGTCGATCACATCGCTGGAAATATTGGGTGTGAACGTGTCTTCGGTTGCTCGGAACCAACCCAGCCCGGCCGCCAATCCCAACAAACGCCCCCAGCCACCGGAGGGCGCGTAACCCAGAGCGTTTTCGAGCTCGCGTGCCGACCTTGAGGCCAACGCCCAGGGCTGCGATGCCACTAGGGGTCCCTTTCGATGGGCGAGTTCCAGCGCGTCAAACACAGCCATCTGAGGCAGTTCGGAATTCCACTCCGTATCCACTGCATGTCCGTGTTCCGTGACTTCCAATACCGATTTGAATCCCATCATGTGTTCCTCCTGATTGGGTCGTTTCTGACCGTTCGAGGGGGTTATCGGTCAATGGCATCAAAATGTTGCGAAATGCTCTGAATATGCGGACCAAAACCTGCTATCGTCCGCGCTATGAAAGCCTTTGAGCGAATTGCATGCCTTAGCGTCGATCTGGACAGTGTCGTCTGTTACCGAGACATCCACGGCCTTGACGACGCCCCCTTATCGCCCGACCCCGCATATTCTGTGGGGTTGAACCGTTTGCTTGGGTTTCTGGCCGAAGTCGATATCCCGGCCACCCTCTTTGTGGTCGGCCGGGACACCAAAGACCCCGAACATCGCGCGCTGCTTCGGGCCGCCGCCAAGGACGGCCACGAGCTGGCCAGCCATTCCTGGTCACACGATTACGCGCTGAGGACCCAAACACCGGCCGCGATTCGCGACGATCTTTTTCGGGTCCACGATATTCTGGGCGAGCTTCAGGGCGACGATCCCGTGGGCTTCAGAGCGCCGGGTTATAATATCGACAACAGATTGCTCGATGTGTGCCTTGAGCTTGGCTACACGTACGATTCGAGCGTGTTCCCTTGCCCTGCCTACTACGCGGCCAAGGGAGCCGTTATGGGGGCTCTGAAGCTCGCTGGGCGCCCAAGCCGTTCGTCGATGACCCGTGCTGAAGCTCTTATCGCACCGATCACACCCTACAACCCGTCTACAACATCATTCTGGAGGCGCGGCGACGCCAAAATTCTGGAAATCCCCATGGCAGTGGTACCCGGCATTCGATTCCCCGTCATCGGCACCAGCCTGCACGTGCTTGGAAATACCGGATTTGATGCCGCCTATCCGCTGCTGAAATCGGCGCATCGCCTTTTGAACCTCGAGTTCCACGCCATCGATTTCATGGACGCCGACGACGCCGGCATGGCCCCGCTGGTCAAACACCAGCCCGATTTGCGCGTTCCCTGGGAGACCAAAAAACAGCGCTACAGCCACGTGATTTGGAAGGCCAAACAGGATTACCGGTTCGCCACTTTGCGGGACGCAGCGAGCAGCTGGCTAAGCAGTGAGCAGTGAGCGGTTGGCAGTGAGCGGTTGGCAGTGAGCGGTTGGCAGTGAGCAGTGAGCAGCTGGCAGTCGTTCAGTGGCAGTGCGGGTTATGTCGTTTCTTATATGCGTTTTTGAATGATTTAATCGAAGTACGAGAAGCTCGTCTGTAGGTCGGTTCGGTTAAATTGATCTTAATATTTGTGAAATAATCGCAACAGAAACGAAACCAAGACACATCATGCAACTCGAAGATCGCGTTCAAAATATGGGGCTCTCGCTCACGGCGCTCGCGATGGGCGATGCTTTCGGTGAGCGTTTTTTTGGACCCTTCGACGGTATTGATGTTGATCGAAGAGCGCGCGCTCACCGCTCACTGCTCACCGCTCAGATTCGTTTCCAGTCTGCTTTGGGGATCTGCGGAGACGTCGGTGGCGAGGTATTTCCGAGCATGTAGATGGCCCGTCGATTGCGGGGTTCGTCCACGCTCTCTGCGGTCTTGACGGCCAAAACGCTTTCACCAAACCCCTGAATATAGACGTCGACTTTCACGATGGTTTTTCGAAACCACTCGCCGATGGCTCGGGCGCGTTCCGCACTCAGTTTCATGTTTTCTTCGGCGTCTCCGACAGTGTCGGTGTATCCGGCCACATACATCGAGATATTCAGGCCGTTGCCGTCATGTTTTCTGATCGCCTCTTTCACCAGCTTTATCGTCTTCTGTAATTTGACTTCTTCGCTCACGTGCCACGTTGATTTCCCTGTATCAAAGACGATGTCTTCATGCGGAATTTCGACATAATAGGGCTCCAAAACCACGCCCGCCCAAAACCCTGCAATATCGTGTGCGGTGATTCGAATCTTGCCCACGTCTTTGGACGATGCGGACCACGTCAGCTTCACGCTCCCTTCTGTTCCCCCAATCGCCTGAGTGCGTTCAGCGAGCTTATGGCCCGATGAATCCAGCACCATAATATCGACCTTTTCCAGTGGGACATTGCTCCCCAAGACCAACTCGCCCTCGGACAAACGCACTAAATCCTTGTCGATCGTCAGCGCGATGGGGTCCAGGTAATGGACTTCGGTGCTGAAGGAGGCGTCGATGGATTGGTCATCCCGAGCGAGCCCTGTGATTTCGACGTCGTAAGAATAAGACCCTTTTCCCTGTTTAAATATGACGGTTTTTTCTTGGCCCGACTTCATGTTGCCAAGCTTCGTGCGCGTCTCTTGACCGTCATTTCGGCGCATCACGACTTCGGCGTCTTTGATGCTTTCGTTCGCTTTCAGGATCAGCGACGGCGCACCGGTATCGGTCTGCGCGACGTTTTTTAATTTATAATTAAATACCGACTTCCCTGACTGCGCAAAAGCGAGCGGGGTGGCGAGGGTGGCGGCCAAACCAAAAGAATGGGTCAAAAATTGTCGTCTATCCATTGAAGCTCTCCATTCAAACGTGTGTCTTGTCGACAACCGTGGGAATAAAAAGTTCCATGGCGGTGAGCGGCTAGCAGTTGCGACCGCTACGCAGACCTATGACCCTTTTCTGGCTCTTAGTTGTGCGGTGACGTCAATTAGTCTGCCGATACGTAAAAAACAGCCGATTTTGGTACTCGGATATTTGGGCAACCATGTGCATGATCTGTCGGGTCCCGTTTGAAAAAACCTCAAGATCAAATTCTTGAGGCGGCGGCACCATTAACTCCGCTTGGTCCAACGGCATTTCACCACATTCCTCAACGTTAAACCTAAACGGCCCATTGGTAGGTGGTGGCGGAAAGTAATCTGCTACATAGGGATAGATCAAAATGGAAAGGGTTTCGGGATTTTGATCACTGCCAAACGGATCTCTTGTGTACGCGCCAGTAACTGCCCAAAACGGCCCGGTCTCAGATCTCCAAACCCACGTCTCCTGAAACCCTTCTTTGATTTCAAAGCCATATTTCTCGGAGGTTCGGGTGATTGTCTGAGGCAGCAAAACAACCGCCTCTGTCCTGTAGGGAAATGGCATCTCAATACCAATTCCCAGACCATGGCAACGTCGCTGCTCTGGGCTCATCGGAATATCTTGAAAGAGCATAGCCCAGTCGCCATAAAATGGATCGGTCTCAGAGGCGCGAAGAATCACCACATCATGTTGGAATTCTTCTCCGATGCCTTCCGGTTCTTCCAAAGGCCAAGGAATATCCGGGTCGTGCAC
>JBFFMO010000004.1:0-21510 GCA_041554035.1 Allomicrovenator sp.
CAGCGACCGCACAGGCGCTCAATCCAGCTTCACGGAACGCCATTGCCATTTGTGCAGCATGTTTTAAACCAACACAAAATCCAATGGCCCTCATTTTATGAGGGTCTGAGACATACCGTTCGACGGCTTGGCGAATTCGGAGTGCCCTGAACGTATCGCCCGTAAATAACCTCTCGAGCTCGCCCGGATCATAGGCTCCACGCCGAAATGTTACTCCCGACAGGTCAGTTTCATCAGCCACACCAAAATATTGGAATGGACAAAGCAGGCCGCGATCCAGCGCCTTCCAAAGCCTAATTTCGGAGGCTACGCGGCCATCAAACCATTTGGTGATCGACTTGCCGTCGGCGCGTTCGGGGGTCGCAGTAAGGCCAATCAGGTATTTGGGCTGAAGATGTTCAAGCAATCGTTCATATGTTGGAGCTGCGGCATGGTGGAATTCATCGATGATGACCACGTCGTAAGCATCCGGCGCGATGTTATCCAATGTGTTGGCGTGGAGTGATTGAATCGCACCAAAAACGTGTTCACCAAAATCAGGTTTGATGCCTCCGACAAGAAGTTCGCCAAAGGAGGGGGCGCTCATCACCGCGCGAAAAGTAGCGCGGCTTTGTTTTAGGATCTCTTGTCGGTGGGCCACAAAAAGCAATTTCAAGGGACCATGTTCATCCCAGAGATTCTTGAAGTCGAGCGCCGCAGTGACAGTCTTGCCTGTTCCGGTCGCGGCCACGACGAGGTTACGTGTATGGCCAGCCTCGCGTTCGGCTGCGAGTTCGTCGAGCATTTCACGTTGATGTGGATAGGGACGGACCTTTAGGGCCGACAAATACTCAGACATCGCTTCGCCGCTTTGAGCTTGAAAAGCAGCCTTAAACCGTTCCAAATTATATTCTTCGAATTCGACGTCATTCCAATACTGTTCAAACGTCGTTTCGAAGCGGTTTACAATTGCCGGATTGTCGACGGCAGTAACTCGGACATTCCACTCCAGGCCGTCTAGTAGCGCCGCGGCAGACAAGTTTGAGGAACCCACAAACGCGGTCGAAAAACCGGTTTCCCTGTGAAAAAGCCATGCCTTTGCATGCAATCTAGTTGTCTGATTATTATATGAAATTCGTAGTTCAGCGCCCATGTTGATGAGTTCTTCAACGGCTTTCTTTTCGGTTGCCCCCATATAGGTCGTGGTCAAAATCCGAAGACCATTTGGACGTCTGCGCAAGAAGCGTTCGAGCTCTCCGCGAATCACATTGATGCCGCTCTGTTTTAGGAACGCACATAAGAGGTCGACACGGTCGGCACTCGCGAGTTCCTTGCGTAATTCGGAACCGATGCGAAGGTCTTGCCGTCCATTCACCAATAGCTCGGATGCGGTTAACGGTAGTCCCGGTCGAATGGGTTGGGAGTCAGCCCCTAAATCAGTGGCGGCGCGTCGCAGTGATGTGAGCCGTTCTGGAGGGCTTAGCCACTTATCCTGAATTTCAATCCCGGCTTTGGGGCTCAATTCAATCAGGAGGTTCATGACTTGATTGGCGAGCTGGATTTGATTCGCAAGCTTTTCTGGGTCGGTCTTGCCAACATGTGCCGCTTGGTCAAAAGCCTTTTGTAGCAGCGGTCCCAATTGCGTGGTCAATAGTGATGAGAGTGTCGTCGAATCCAAGTCGCCGAATGCCGCGATCAAATCGGCCGGTAGCGCATCGAGACCTAATTTTAGTTCTTCATCAACCAGAAGGTCGTAAAGACCTTCCACAAGTTTAGTCTTTGCCACATCGCACCCGAACTTAAGCGTATGATGCCAGGTTGCACTCTGAACGGCCTGTGGTCCAGGATGGTTGTTCCGAAATTCTTCTGCTGACACGCATTTGTGCGGATCTCCGGCCAGATTGGGCGCTCAGAGCGGGAAGTAGGCTGCGACCGAAAAGGTGAACATCTTGTAATCCCATTGCGGCCCAAGAGCTGACTTCACAGCACCTTTAAACACACCAACATCCAACCCAAGCATGAAGCCGTCCAGATAGAACACAGGCCCTGCTGTCGCGTGCCATGCGATATCGACGGCATCGGTGCCTGCCGCCAATGAAATATTGAACTCGGCCGACTTTGAAATTGGCAGACGTAATTTCGGGACCACACCAAGCCAAATCACCGTGACCGAGTCGCTGTCTGCAAGGTCGAGGGCAAACGAATGGGCCCCAAGGCGCGCGCCTAAAAGAAAGTAGCGTCCTAACGGGACTTCGAACTGAAGATACGCGCCAAACGACGTTTCGAGGTCCGCTCGAAGCCTCAGAAATTCAACATCGATTTCGGCCTCGCCTGCCCCAACATAACCTGCCACGGCAATTCGGCTGGTTTTGAGCGGGTCGTTAAAGACGTTTAACTCGTCAGCGAAGCTCGGGAGGGCAAAAAGCGTGATGGAACAAAGGGTCGCGACAATAAAAAACAGGCGCATAAACAGCCAAGAATTAGAGGAGAGACGGAGTGTCGATGGGATAGAGCACAATTCGGACGGCAAGGATCTGGTTGTAGGTCTGGTCAGAGACGTTCAGCCAGGCGCTGTTGCCCTCGGAGATCACGAGCTCCATGTCCTCTTGCGAGAGCAGAATCAATCCCATCGTGTCGTCGTTGGCGATATCGCGGTCGATGAACGCGATTTGAGCGGTACCAAAAACTCCACCGTTGGCGCCGTGAAATGTGTCGCCAAGGATGGGCGGTTGGGTGAATGTCGGTAGGAAATTGTCCTGATCCAGGATCACGATCTCGGTGTCTGAAGAATAGCCGTTATTAATCAGGGTGATCTCGGCCGTGATGTCGGGTTTGGCCAAGGCCGCTTCGAATTGTTGTGCCAACTCAACCACGGCTTTGCTTTCTAGAACTGGGTAACCTGTGATGTTCGCGGCGAGCTCCACTAACGCCTGAGCCAGGCTGCCGGTGCCGTCCCAAGGGGTGTCGTCGACCTTTCCTGGCCCGGCGAGCACTCCTGCCAGTCTTGCGCTGTAGTACTGTGGCGGTGTGATCTCGACCTGCTTGTTGTTGTCGGCCGCGACCACGTTATTTTCGGCGTCCAAAATGATGAGGGGTTCGGATTCGGCGGCGTCATCCGTGCATCCCATTGAACCCAAGAACAACATCGCCACGACGGCAAATGGCTTGCGCATGTCTCTCCTCCTCACGACTTTTTTGATACGTTTCAACCACGGTAATCACTTTTTACAGACCTCGTAAACGAGATAATGCTTAAAGTGTCGTGTTGGCACGCCCCGTGCCGGAGTCGCTTCACAGCCTGTAATGTCGCGTCGCCGGAGAGGTGATGGTCCAATACCTGGTGCGCCGACGTGGTACTTGGTGTTTGTCGACTACCATCCGATTTTGGACAGAAGGCTTCGTGCGAGATCGTGGCTGTCACCGATGGCGATAGGAAACGTGGATGGGTCTCCGCTCGCGGTCTTCAAATCTTCGACAAAGACGGCACTTGCCGCGACTTGGCTCCTTGAGCCCCAGTAAAAGATGTAGAAGCTGGACTGGCAGTGTGGCGTTTCGTACTCCCGTTCGTCGCCTGGATCGATCCATTTGACGTTGGCGAGCGCATTGGCACCCATGGCGCGTGCAGATTCGATGGCGTCGGCCAGGGCGAATTCAGCGGCCGTGCCGCACATTCCTACGTAGTGGGCCCACCCGTCCTCAAATACGCGGCCTTTTTGTTGAGCGGCACCGTCGGGTTTGTCGGTGTACGCGCTGTAGGCGTTGTAGTCGACATTTGCAGTGGCGAGCCAGGAGCAGCCGGT
Source organism: Allomicrovenator sp. (assembly GCA_041554035.1). Taxonomy (GTDB): domain Bacteria; phylum Myxococcota_A; class Bradymonadia; order Bradymonadales; family Bradymonadaceae; genus JBFFMO01. The sequence goes on from JBFFMO010000004.1 coordinate 3,780, forward strand.
GGTGCCAAAAAGTGGAATTGAAACGACTGTTAGGAAAAGAAGGATTCGCTGCATTTATTTGGGCCTTGATTGAAGTGGTTCAAACAAGGTGCACCATTGCGCGGCATGGATCGTTCCGGGTTGATTGATTGTGGAATCGCAAACCAAGCTGGAGCCTGGTGGACCCATCGCATGCAGGCCATAGGGCCTGCGGGTCAGTCGCAACGCCTACAGCCGCCCGAAACCTGATTGCCTGAAATCCGACACCAAATTACGCGACCTTGCTACCCACTAACTCCAGCAACTGATCCAGCGTCGTCATTTCCGAGAGTTCTTCCTCGCTTAGGTGGATTCCGAGTTCTTCCTCCATCATTCCGAAGATTTCCATCAGTTCGATCGAGTCGATATTCAGCTCCACCAAGGGTTGGCCCAGTTGGGCTGACGTGAAGGTGTGGTTACCCACATGATTCACAACACGGTCAAAAACATTGCGGATTGTGTCCATCAGGGGGCTCCGAATTGTTTACCTAAAGTGGTTTTGGCCTTGGAATACGCGGAGCGTGCAAGATGGCGCGCGAGCACGTCCAGATTGGCTTTGCCGCCGATCGTTCGGCTTCCTTCTTTGCCAAGGGACCCGGCCAGATAGGCATCGCGGGTTTTTGAGCGTTGAAGTTTTCCTGACGACGTTTTGGGCAAGGCGCCAGGCTCCAAAAAACAGATATCGCTAACGCTTAATCCGATATCCTGCCTGACTTGCAAAAGGATGGCCTGTCGCAGGGCTTCGAGGTCTGTTGCGGCGGTCTCAGCGATGATCACAAGGGTTTCGGTCGCGTTGGTGTTCACGCCGAACGCCACGACATTGCCCTTTCGGACTCCCGGCACGTCTTGCACGACCCATTCGATGGATTGAGGGTCATAGTTTCGGCCGTTGATAATAATCGTGTCTTTTTTTCGCCCGGTTAAAAAGAGCTCGCCGTTCGCCAAATACCCCAGGTCACCGGTCCTTAATCCGTCGGCCGTAAAGACCTTCGCAGAGGTCTCCGGGTCATCAAAATAGCCAGCGGCCATGCTGGGTCCCGAGACTAGGATTTCGCCAATCATCCGGTCTGCCAACACGTTTCCAACGGCGTCGACAACCTGAATTTTAAAGCCGGGATAGGTAAATCCAACGCTCACAAATCGCAAAATATCGTCTTCACCCGAGAGCTCCGCTCGCCCTTCATCCAAATAAATGTCGCGGTGAACTCGATCCACCTTGATGGGCTCACGAAGTGGGGAAAACGAAACACCCAGTACGTTTTCGGCAAGCCCATACACCGAGACGATCGATTCGGGCGCCAAACCACAGGGTTTAAACGCATCCAGGAATGCCTGAATCGTATCGGGATGGGTCGGCTCGGCCCCACAGCCGAGCATGCGCATTCGGCCAAGGTCCAATCCACTGCGCTGCGCCTCCGACGTTCGTCGTGTGGCGAGCGCGAAGGCAAAATTAGGCGCGCACGAGATCGTGGCTTGATGTTCGTGCATCGCTTGCATCCAAAGGGCGGGACGCTTCACAAAAAGAGCGGTGGGCATGATGACCGTAGGCAATCCGTACCAGCACGTGGCGAGCACAAACCCGATGAGTCCGAGGTCATGAAAGAGTGGTAACCAGCTTAAGGCCTTATCGCCGGGGCCGATTTCGTAGGCGCGCATGAAGGCGTCCATATTCGCCAGCAAGACCTTGTGGGTGATGACGACGCCCTTTGGTGCCGCCGTGGAACCGGAGGTAAACTGCAGGAACGCGATATCATCCAATCGCACCTCGCCCAGCACAAACGGCGCGTGGCGTGTCCCTAGCCCGGTTTGCAGGGTTTCGGTTTTGATGACCCGTTCAAGTGAATCGACCCGGTCCACCAGCGACCAAAGAATCCGTTCCATCTTCGAGTCCGTGACCAACACGCGCGCTTGGGATTTCTCTAGAATTGCGGCGGCATTTGCGACGTACGTGTCCAATTTTCCTAGCGAAAAAGGCGGGAACATCGGCACGGGCACAAGTCGGGCGGCAAGGGCCCCAAGAAAACACACCACAAATTCTTGAGGTTTTGGAACCACGAGACCCACGCGATCACCGGGCTCTAAGCCGCTCTCCTCAAAATTTTTTGCGCAAATACTGACGCGCTTATAGAGCTCAGAAAATGAGACCAAGGTTTGTGAAAGATCGTCGGCGTAAAAGACGATTCCTTCATCTTTTTCATCCGAAAGTTCGGCCAGCGCCGCGATGATGGTGGGGCCGGATGCATTTCGAGCAGGGTAGATAAACATAGGTTCTCACCTTCTATATTCTCCCGGCTCGTGTACCCCATCATGATTATTTTCGTATGATCTAGGACATATCGCGCAACGTTTCCAAGCCGCGCAATTAACAAGAATTCTAGAATATCATGGGTATGCCGCCCCATATTCCCACCGTCGCACCGACCGCAAAAATCAGGATGGGGAGGAGTATGGCCAGAACCAACGCCTGTATGTTTTGTTTGATGGTCTTGGCTCGAATTCCGAAGAGCCAATTCAGGATCACGACCGGCAGTATCAGGTACATCAGGAAGAGGGGAGCCTGAATATTGAAGTCCGTCTGGACATACGCGAAGACCATGACGCTGAGCATGAAGACGGGCGGGACCGTTTGAAAAGCGAGCTTGGGTGCATTGGTCATGTTTTTTCCTTTTCCTGCCGCAAACGTAAATCCCACTTACTTGAACTACGTTAATCTGAATATTGGAGGTTCTTATGAAAAGTGTTTTTTTGTTGGTTTCGGTGTTTGGATTTCTGGGATGTGCGTCTCCGACTTCCAAGTGTAAATGCGACCAGGCACCTGTCGTGATCAGCCAGCTCGGCGAGCCCTGTGGCGGGTATTCGAATATCGCGTGTGGGGAAGACGCGTTTTGTGACTACACGAGTGAACAAATCACGTTTGATGACTCCAGTGGCACCTGCAAGGCGCGCCCCACCGAGTGCTCCGACCCGGTGCAAGTCCCGGGTGTATGTGCCTACGACGGCATCCGCTACATCAACGAATGCACCGCCAACAGAATGGGGTACGACGTGTTTCCTTCGAACGGGCCAAGCGCCTGCGACTGACTAAAATTGTGGTGACGATATGGAGATTTCAAGGTGCGTGCGTAACGATCAGAATTGTAGGGTGCAGCCGGGAAGTTTCTGTTCTTCAAATTGGGTACGATCGGGTTTCCAGTTCAAGGCTGTCCAGTTTGCGCAACCGAGCATGAGCGACACAATCAGCACAATGCCATGATCTGGAAACGATTTCGCCATCACACCAAGGACGAGATTTGTCGAAAGGGCCAGACCGGCCGAGACCCAGAAAAATGGGTTATTCATCTCTGAGGGTTGAACGACCCCTACGGCCAGGAAGGTCCCAATCGTGCCCGCCAGTACCAAGGGCGGGGTGACCTGAAATAGTAGTTTTGGTGCGCCAATCATGAGGTCTCCGAAGTCGTCAGTTCGTGTCTGAGTGACAACACTAGGAGGGGCGCGTGTAAGCGAATGGTCAGCGATGTGAAACGTGTGTGAATTCAGCGACCGGGCTTAATGCAGGTCGTGAAAAGCCACGGCATCGTCGGCGAATTCGCGCAGGTAGGCGTAGGGGATGTACACGTAGCCGGCATCCGCAAAACCGGTGCCCCACGAGTTTTTCACGATCAACCAACCGCCGCCGTCGCCGTTGGGGAAGGGCGGGTTCGAGACAGGCAGGTCGCCGTTATCGACTGTGGCAAGGATATGCATCGCGTGTCCGCCCACCGGTTTTTCGGTGGTCAGATCGGGCATGGGAACAAATCCACGGTTCGCGGTGGCGTTCCAGAAGCTTGGGTAAAGCGGCACGCCCATGACGACTGGCGAGCCAAGGCCGACGTTGAGGATCACGCGGTCGAGGGAGTATTGGGGGCGTTTATGGTCCCAGAGCGACGAATAATTATTGCTCGAATATCCAGTCCCTTGAGGGTTCAAATTCGGCAATTCCTCGAACGCGCAATGGTAGGCGCCGACTGAGTCTTGAGAACACACAAGGTTGCTTTGATGCGTGGAGTCTCCGCAGGTCTGGGTGAAATCTTCGCATGAATAAAAATAATAATAATACGACGTGTTGTTGATGCAGGAATCGCATGTGGTGCCGCCGCAATTGACGTCAGTGCAGACCTTGACGCCATCGACGCGACTCCAGGATGGATTATAATTCCACGCCTCTTCGTACGGAATCGGAACGGCCAAGCTCTTCAGGTTTGAGGTCACGCCCTTGGTGTAAAATCCGTCGCCGTAATCCTGTCGCTCCCACTTGTATTTCATCTCGTGATAGAGCCATTGCTCCGAGAGATTCACCCATTTATTTTGGGTGTCGGCGACAAGTTGTTCGATCGCTGAAACCGAGCCCATCGCCACACAGCTTCCGCGCACGGCCTGATTTTTAATGCAGGTGCTGAGCCATTTGGTCTTCCAGGAGTAGAGCGCAAAAAGTCCATCGGCTGCCGGCATCGCTCCCGTCTGCGTTCGGTCGCTGCCAGCGCCCGCGCCGATTTCGCCTTCACAGGTTGCTGGGCGTGCCGCCGGAGGAAGAGTGGGGTCGATCAAGCCGGGAACGATGCTGCTCCCTAAAGCCGAGATGTCGTCGACGTAGGCGCTGACTTTTTCGAGCGTGAACTCGCCTGGGTTGATGTCGATTTCTGCGGGGTCGGGCAGGGTCAGTGCGCCGATCACGTCGTCAGACAGCTTGGGGTAAAGCGATGTGTAGATATCGAGTTGGTTTTCGAGCGTGGGGTAGACACGAATCGACTCGGCGATATTTTCTTTCTCCCAAAACGTCCCCAGCAAGGTGACCTCTCTGGAGGTCCCGGCCTTGTCCAACCACGAGATCCGGTGATTGCCGTCTGGATCTGGCAGAGCATCGTCTGCGCGCGTGGGCATCTGCACCGTGGTGTCGGGATAAAGCGCCTTAAAATCCAGAATCGTTTGTTCGTCGGCCGCCTCTTTTGCGTCGCGCGCGGCACGTTGTTCGAGCAGGATTTCCTTGGAAACGCTCACGTGGGTTCCGGCGGCCAATTTGGCTTCAAAATCCGCCCATGGGACCTCGGTCGCGTCCTCGGGAAGCTCCCACGAGAACGCATCATCGGGCAGGGTGCCGTTGGTCGTATTATTTGTTGAATTATTCGTGACATTATTCGTGACGTTATTGGTGGATGGCTTGTCGTCGCTGCAGCAGAACAGCGACATCGAGAGGGCCAGCGCAATCAGTATCCGGTATTCCACTTTCATTTTTTCCTCCAGAAATATGAGTAGTGGGATTTAGCAAAAAAGGGGCCAGCCCAAAGCCGTGGTTTAGGGCGCTATCGAGAGGTTTTTTGCGCTTTTTTTGCGTCTGCAACGGGGCCGCGAAAGAAGTGCCGCGAAACCACGGGCTGGCGGATGGGCACAAGTCCGGGCGATCATTACCTTAAGCCTGCCGTCGTCCGTGCCGATAATGGTGGTGACGACCATTTCCCGGACACGAATCGTAATGAAATCGATAACCTCCAGATGGCTCAGAGTCCTGATTGGGGCGGGGATCATTGCTTACGGTTCGAGTTACGGCTGGCTTCTCTACACGGAGTACGTCGGATTCGTTATCGATCCCTATTGCATGGCCGTGCTCAGCGTCGCTTTTGTGGTGTCTATCCGCAACGTCAGGTGGGGCCTATTGCTGGGCATCTCTGCCGTGGCGCTTGATGTCTTTACATCACTGGTCTTGGCCGGCGAGTTCGGATCACAACCGACCATCGTGGTGGCTCCTGCACTCATCCTGCTTGTGATGTTATTTCTGGGTCGTCGCGAGGGGGCGGTGGCCGGGGTCACGATCGCGACGTTGATTCCCCTGGCCGTCGGAAGCTCTGGGTTGCTCGGCTGGGGCCCCGGAATCACGGATCCTAACGTCATGCACGGTCTGATCGTGCTTGAGATGGTGATTGGGGTGACGATTCTTGCGCTCTACGTGCACACCAGAAGTCTGGAGGAGATTCGCGTCACTCATTCACAAGAAAACGAGCGTTTCCGATTTCTGGTCGAGAGCATGCCCGATGGCATCGTTTTGATCTCACCCGAAGGACAGATCGAGGAGTTCAACCCGGCAGCCGAATCGTTGTTGGGAATTAGACGCGAGCGGGTCATCGGTCACATGTTGGGCCACACCGCATTTGGGTTTCCCGCAAAATTGCTGGAGGTGGCATTAAGTCTGAGTCCGCAGGAGGTGTGCATGGGAGGGGGCCTCTGTCTGGAGGTCACGCCGTCGACAACCTCGTGGCAAGGTGGTCCATCGCGCGTGCTTCTTGTGCTGCGCGATGTTTCGGCCAAGAAGCAATACCAAGCCAGGTCGGAGGAGCTTCGCAACCAGTTGATCCGTTCTCAGAAGCTCGAGGCCGTGGGACGCCTTGCCGCCGTGGTTGCCCATGATTTTAATAATATTCTGACCGTAGTCGCGGGATATATCGGTCTTCGCGAACTCGAGGAATTATCCGAGAGCGACCCCGTCGCAGATATGAGTGAGGCCGTCATCATGGGGTCGAAACTCGTGCGCCAGCTCTTGGTATTTTCGAAAGATGAACCGTCGTCGCAGCGTCCGATCGATGTCACAAGAGCAGTGCAACGGATTGAGCCGATCCTTCGTCGATTATTGGGAGAAAATATCAACTTCGTCATCGAATGCGATGATTTTTGTACGATTGTGGGAAATGACGGAAAACTTGAGCAAGTGTTGGTCAACCTGGCCACGAATGCGGCGGATGCGATGCCCGATGGCGGGACCTTTACGATTCGATGCGCAGTGGAAGACGACGAAGTCGTGCTCTCGGTTTCGGATACAGGCGATGGCATCCCAAAAGAGATTCATGACAAAATATTTGATGTATTTTTTACGACCAAGGACTCCGCTCATGGCACGGGTTTGGGGCTGGCCACAGTTTATGCGGTGGTGACCGAGTTTCAGGGCACGATCTCCTTTGAGTCCTCAAGCGCAGGTACCACCTTCAGGATGGTTTGGCCGCCCGCCGACCTTGACGTTTCGATGGAGATCTCGCGGGTGCGACAGCTCTCGCCGACTCACCTGCAACAGAAACGCGTTCTTTTGGTCGAAGACAATCATGCAGCGCGGGTGATGTTGACACGCTACTTGCAGAAACAGGGGTTTCTGGTCAGCGCTGCTGACTCCGGGACTTCGGTGCTCAACGACCCTGAGTTATGGAATCACCCGCCCGATATTGTCGTGACTGACCTCGTGATGCCTGGGATTTCGGGCATCGAGCTTATCAACCTGATGCGGGAACATTGGGGTGAGGTGCCCTTCCTGCTGATGTCTGGATACACCGCTGAGACGCTGAGCGACGAGCCCCCCGAAACCATCGAGCATTTGATGGAAAAGCCGTTTCCCCCTGCCGAGCTTGTCGTGCGAATTGCCCATGCACTTGCTTAGGGCTTCAAAGACCCGCAGAAGCGATCGGCCTGAAAGCACTGCTCCGGCACGATCCGTGCCGCACATGATTCAGTGTTGACCGGACACCAAAACTTGTCCAACCATGGATCGGTTGAGAAAAATGTCACGAGGGGGGGAAATCTCATGACACCATCACTGCTCTATGAACGTGCTTTTGCGCGCTTGGTTGGCGAAGAAGGCGTTGGACTTGAAGTTAAAAATGTTATTGCTGCCGCGTTTGAATCAGACGAAGCGGTCGAATTCGGATTGCGCTCAAAGACCGAGCTCAAAGACCGGCATGACATGCTGCCAGAGGCGTCGGTCCTGCCCAGGGTGTTCCTAGGTTCGCTCGAAGTTGCGGGATTCCGAGGCATCGGTGCACCCGCCAAGATTGAATTTTCACCGGGGCCGGGTCTGAACCTGATTGTGGGCCGCAACGGCAGCGGAAAATCATCTTTTGCCGACGCGTTTGAGGTCCTGCTTACGGGCGAAAGAACTCGTTTTCGCGGAAAAGGGCAGTGGTTGCAGGGTTGGCGTAATCTCCATACCGATGGGCCCCCCATGATTGGCGCTTCGTACCACGTGGATGGAAATCCTGTTCCGGCACAGGTGGTACGCCAATGGGATGGCGACGGTGACCTGACCGAGTCGACCTTATTGGTCTCTCGTTCTGGCACAGAAATCACGGCCTACGACGAATTGGGTTGGAGGGATGCGATCGATGTCTTTCGGCCCATTTTGTCCTACGACGAGATCGGAGCCGCCATCAATGATGGCCCGGCTTCTTTGTATAACGACTTGGACACGATCCTTGGGCTCGATCAATTGACCGTCGTTCGTGAACGACTGGTTCGAGCCAGAAAGACGCGTGAGGTTTTTCAACGAGAAATCCAGGCGGCCAGAAACACGTTGATCGCCGTGAGTGCGATCTCGAAGGACGCAAGGGCCGAGACGGTTGCCGACATCATCCGAGCGCCGCAAGTCGATGTGAAGGCCCTCGAAGACATGATCGATGGAGAGTTCTCAGACGGCCCCAGAATCGACGCCCTCAAAGCGCTCGCCAAGTTGTGGGCGCCAAGAGACGGAGAGGTGTTGGATGCCGCAAGGGCGCTTGAGGCGGCTCATGAACTCGTGGATGAGTTGAAGGCGACTCAGCTTGGGTTTGAAGCCGCAGCGTTGGATCTCTTGAAGCGCGCTCTGAGTCTGTATCGGCGCAATGAAGACCCCGTTTGCCCCGTCTGCGGCACCGAGGTCCTTTCGGCACAGTGGTATGAAGATGCCCAGGCTCGGCTCGATGAGCGCAGTTCTTTGATGGCAGCTTTTAGTGATGCCGAGTCGGATCTGAGTTTGGCCCAGCGTACAGTTCAACGCCTGCACGAGCGTGCTGTGATTCCGGCCCTTCATGGTGGCCTCAGAAATTATGCAGCCGGGGTTAAGGCCACTGCGAATTGGTCGAAGACGCCCCAGGATCCGCGCGACCTCCCGGGACACATCTTCGACACCTATCCTGAGATCGAACTCGCATTCAGCCAAATCAGAGACGAGGCCCATCAAGTGCTTTCGGAGCTCGAAACGAATTGGCGCCCCGTCCGAGAAGCCATCAGGGCGTTTGTGGCGGCGCATCAGAAACATCCCAACGTCGAACAGGAGCTTGAGACTCTAAAAAAAGCCGAAACTTGGGCCAAGGATTTTGAGGACGAAATACGCAACGAGCGCTTTGAGCCGATTTCCAAAAAAACGCAGGAAATCTGGGGCGAATTGCGTGACCAGTCCAACGTTTCACTCGATGCCATCAAAATGAAAGGTTCGGGGTCGCGTCGAAGGCTTGAGCTCAGTGTGGGGGTGGACGGGGTCGCGGCTTCATCGTTGGATGTCATGAGCCAGGGTGAGCTGCATTCGCTCTTATTGAGTCTGTTTTTGCCCCGCTTGACCCTGGACGAAAGTCCATTCCGATTCCTGATTGTCGATGACCCGGTTCAGGCCATGGATCCTGCCAAAGTCGATGGATTAGCTCGCGTTTTGGAGCGAACGGCGAGGACACATCAAGTGATCGTTTTTACGCACGACACTCGCCTGGCCGACGCCGTGCGGAGGTTGAGGATACCGACCACTTTTTTCAGTGTCATACGCCATGGCCGGTCTGAGGTGGTTGTGGAGCCGGGTAAAACGCCTGCCCGACAATTCATGGACGATGCAACGGATTTGTTGAATCACAAGAACGAAATGGCTCCCGAGGTCGGCAAAAGGGTGATTCCAGGCCTGTGTCGTGGCGCTTTTGAGATGGCATTTAAAGACATGGCGTGGGTGACCTTGCTTAAAGAGGGGGTTTCGCATGAAGAGTGTGAGGTCAGGATTGAGGCGGCAAGACAAACGCGTGAAATCGTGGATCTGGCCGTGTTTGGAACGAAAGCGCCTGATAATGCGTACGACGTTTTGGATGAGCGCTACGACGGCAAGGTGGTGAATCCGCTACGACTTGCCATCAAATACGCTCATCAACCCTATAAAGGGAGTCTCTATGAGTTGGTCGAGCAGACCAAAACCGCATTAAAGGTCATGGGAGCGCTATGACCGATGCACGCGATCTTCTGAAATACGCCAAGCAATTGATTTCTGGCGACTCGATGACCCGTCATGCGCGGTCTCGAGGGGCGACTTTGATTGCCCGGCAGGCGAGCGAAGAGGTGGCGAAAGATTTCATTGAATCGAGATTTGGCCGGGTTCTTCAACCCAGTTTTAATTCGATGTTTATTGTGGTCGAACAAGAATGCCAGATCGACCCCGGCCTCCACGCCGCGGCAAAGGCTCTTGCGTGGACTTGGTCGTCCATGTCGCGTGCCTGTCACGCACATGCCTACCCCGTGGAGCCGAGCCATGCCGAGGTTGATGCATGGATATCGTCGATCGAGGAATTTGTGAAAATTAGCGGACTCTATTCAATGGAGTCATGTCCATCGATTCAAGAATCGTCGGAAGGATCTGAGGCTGATTTTTAGGGGCCTGTGCAACTCGATGGCATCTTTCCATGGGCACGGCGCGCATCGTGCCAAGACATGTGTCATGATTCCCTACATCCTGAGACCGGGAGATGGCTATGATGACCAAGATGATTGCCGACCGTCGAATCATTCGCGCGAAAGCGAAATCGGTGCGTCATATTTTGCTCGATATTGACGCGCCGTGCCTGCCGGATGAGGAGGTGCGCCCCGTGAATTTTGTGGTCGCGCTGGATACCTCGGGCTCGATGGAAGGTAAAAAGCTCGCGCTGGCGAAAGAAGCGATCATCGGCGCGTTGGAGAGGCTGGGGCCGCGAGACGGTTTTGCTTTCGTCACTTTCGCCCGTGATGGCCAGACCGTCGTGCGTTATACGCGGGCTTCGCCGGCCGCGATGGAACTGGCCAAGGTGGCGATTGCGGCGGTTTGGGCGGGAGGCATGACCAACCTTGGTGACGGCCTCTTGCACGCATTCGAGGAATTCAAGAATTTGGACCCTGACGCGGTCAATCGTTGCTTGATTTTGACCGACGGCGAAACCAACCGTGGCCTCACCGACCTGGGTGATTTGCAGGCGTTGGTGAAGGCCGGCCAGCGTCGAAATATCACAACCTCCACGATCGGCATGGGTAACGATTACGACGATGAAGTGCTCAGAAAGCTCGCCCTGGCCGGGAAAGGAAATTTCTACCGAGCGGGCTACGACAACGAGATCCATAAACACGTGGAGCGCGAGTTTGGCGCCGCGTTGAGGGTCTCCGCCCGTGATGTGTCGGTAAGAATCAGCGTGGGAAGTGGGGCTAAGGTTCGGCTTTTGTCGGATTATCCAGTGACCGAGCACGAGGGCTTCATCGAAGTCTGCGTCGGTGACCTTGTCGCGGGACAATCGGTCGAGCTCGCCGCTGAAGTGGAATTCTTGGCGCCAGCGGGTACGCAGGCATCCTGCCTGCATGTGAAGGTTCAAGACCTGGATGGCACGATGAGTTTCGAAAACGAGGTCGTCTATCAGCCGGGCACGGATGCCGAAGTGGCAGCGCAGGTGCCCGACGCCGCAGCGGCGTTTCGTGTCAGCGAGATGTTTGGGGCGTTGGCGACGCGGGAAGCCGTGCTCTACAACCGATGGAGTCGACACATCGAAGCGCAGGATATCATCATGGCCACCGCCCACGCGATTCGCGCGCGTGCGGCAGGACATGGCCCGATGCTCGCACTCGCCGAGCAGCTGGAAAGACGCGCTCTGGAATTTCGCAAACCCATGCTCGAACCGGCTCGAAAAGACTGGAGTTCGGTGGTTTCGCTGTCGCTAAGATGTGTGGTGGTGCCGGTCGTGGCCAAGACATCGGATGCTTTGCCGCGTGGAATCAGAAGGCCGCATCTGAGATTGGTCCAAGAAAAAGACAAGGGCCGCATATGCGACCCTTGAGGTTGACCGAGAGACGGTACTTCGCGTTCCCCGCAGTCCGGTGATTCTGACAGAGCGGCAGTGAATCAGCAAACGTTAAACGACAGACGGACTATGAATATCCTTGGGGTTCAAGGGGTTGGGCGTATCGTGGCGCACTCATTCACGAAATCGTTTCGACGGCCGTCAAAAATATGACGGTTCTTCTTTGGTGAAGTTCTGAATCTCGACGCGTCGACCGTTTTTGTCATTTGGCGGGACATGTTGGGCTTGATTCAGCCCATCCGAAAACCAGGTCCAAGATCTGCCAGTTTTGCCCGCCATCGATGGACCGACAACCATTGCCGTCGCTTCCGACAATCACGATGGCGCCGTTTCCGTAAGCGATGCCATCCTCGAAGCGGATCCCGGCGCCGCAGCCCGCTGGAAGCGTTGTGGGCTTCCACCAAGTTTGGGCTCCGTCGGAGCTGGTGGCGCGGAGCTAGCTCTCGGCGCCTTTTTCCACTATTTTCTGAAACATGTAAGATGTGGACCATCCCAAGCCAGATGCCGCAGCGGGCGAAGAGCGTGTTTTAGTCGCAGAGGTTGCCCCCGGCGAAAGCGGCTCAAGACCCCCACCGTGGGCAGATCCGCAATCATTTCTACTGATCCCGATGGGAGTGGTTGGGCTTTTTGCCGCGCGGATGGCCAGCGCAGGCCTGTGGCCCACAAGCGCGGCACTTGGCGTCTGGTTTTTATTTTATCTGAACTCGGGGATGGTCGAACATCGACAAGAAGAACTTTCGGCGATCTACCGAGGCGCTCTGGTCGGTGTGGCTGGCCTTTGTGTCGCGCTGATAGCGTCGGTGGAGTGGATGTGGCTCACCTGGGCCATGGCCATCATTGCGTACGCAATTGCAGCCGTTACGACCTATATCTGGCGTTCATTTCGGGGCTAGGTTTTCGGTTTTCGGTTTTCGCGGCAAGGCGCAATGCCGGGCTGGAGCCCTGCGGGCCAGTCGCAATGCAGGCCATAGGGCCTGCGGACCGGTCGCAAAAAATACACCTTAAACGGCCTACCAGCCTTTGCCGTATTTGATGAGACCGCGCAGGTATTCGCCGTACGAGGATTTGCCCAATAACGACGCGGCGTGTTCAAGCCCGGCATCGTCGATAAAACCTTCGCGCCATGCGATTTCTTCGGGGCAGGCAATTTTTAATCCCTGACGGTTTTCGATCGTCTCTACAAAATTAGAAGCTTCCAGCAACGAGCTGTGCGTCCCGGTATCCAGCCACGCAAACCCGCGGCCGAGCTTCTTTAATTTTAGTGTGCCTTTTTTGAGATATTCTCGATTTACGTCCGTAATTTCGAGCTCTCCACGAGGCGATGGTTTCAAGTTTTTGGCGATATCCACGACCGAATTATCGTAAAAATAAAGACCCGTGACGGCCCAATTTGAACGGGGTTTTTCGGGTTTTTCTTCGATGCTTACCACGGTGGCGTCGGCATCAAATTCGGCCACACCATAACGTTCCGGGTCGCCCACCTGATAACCAAAGACGACCGCGCCGCTCTTGATTTCTGCGGCATCACGGACTTTCTCACGAAGGTCTGATCCGTAAAAAATATTATCGCCCAGCACCAAACATACCGAGTCATCCCCGATGAATTCTTCACCAATGATGAATGCCTGAGCCAGACCGTCAGGTGAGGGTTGTTCGGCGTATGAAAATTTTAATCCCCATTGTTCACCCGATTCCAACATCAGTCTAAATAGTGGCAAATCGTGGGGCGTAGAAATAATCAGGATTTCTGTGATACCGGCGAGCATGAGGACCGAAAGCGGATAATAAATCATCGGCTTATCGTAGATCGGAAGCAGCTGTTTAGAGATGACCTTGGTCACCGGATGCAGGCGCGAACCGGAGCCTCCGGCCAAAATAATTCCTTTCATTTTTTTGCTCCAATTCCAAGCCGTTCGATCTTTTCTTCGTCTCCGAGGACATCACGACACCAGTCGAGATTATCCAGATACCATTCCACAGTTTTTCGAATGCCGGACTCGAAGGTTTCGGCGGGTTTCCAGCCGAGTTCTTTTTCGATTTTCGAGGCGTCGATCGCGTAGCGCAGATCGTGACCGGGCCGGTCCGTCACAAAAGAAATCAGCGATGCGTGGGAAAAACCGGGGTCATGGTCGTCGAGGATCGAACAAATCGTGCGTACCACTTCGATGTTTTGCTTCTCGTTATGACCGCCAATATTATAGGTCTCACCGATTCGGCCTTCCTCGACGACCTTCATCAGCGCGCGTACGTGGTCGTCGACAAAGAGCCAGTCGCGCACGTTTTCGCCCTTGCCGTAGACCGGGATTTTTTCGCGGCTTCGAGCCTTAAGGATCACGACTGGAATCAGTTTTTCGGGGAATTGATAGGGGCCGTAATTATTCGAACAATTCGTGATGACGATTGGCAGGCCAAACGTATGGAACCAGGCTCGCACCAGATGATCGCTGGCAGCTTTGCTCGCCGAATAAGGAGAGCGCGGGCTGTAGGGCGTTTCTTCGGTGAACATCCCCGTTTCGCCAAGCTCTCCAAACACCTCGTCGGTCGAAATATGGTGAAAACGAAATCGAGTCTTTTCGGTTTCGCCAAGCGAGTCGAAGAAGGTTCGCGCGGTTTCGAGCATCACCGAGGTGCCCACGATATTGGTGTGGATGAACTCAGCGGGACCATCAATCGACCGATCGACATGGGATTCAGCGGCAAGATGCATCACAAAACGAGGTTTGTGAGCATCGAATACCCTTTGCATCGCCACACGGTCACAGACGTCGGCCTCGACAAAAGCGTATCGAGGATGATCCTTGAGACCGGGAAGCGACTCAAGATTTCCGGCGTAGGTCAGTTTGTCGACATTGACCACGTGGTAGTCAGTGTGCGCGATGAGATGCCGCACCAGTGCTGAGCCAATAAACCCAGCGCCGCCGGTAACAAGAATCGTGTCCGCCATGATGATATCCAAAAAACAAAGAATGCCTGGCAGACATATCACGCGATTTTGGACCAGACTAGCCTACGCTGGCTCGCTGAAAGCGTTGGCGTGACATCCAAAAAGTCTGCTGATGACAGGCCCTTCATGGCGATGGCTCGTGGCACTCACGATACCTTCTCACCTCGTTTTTGAGAGGCGGCCAAAGACCCGTGATCGGCGATTTGTTGCACCTGATGTTGCAACGTTATCGTTTTTTCGCGTCATTTGATTTGTTTCATAGAACGGCAATCGGTTTGTTATCAACCGCTTACGCGTGCCGTTGGTGAATTTGATCCGCGGAACGTTTCTTGCTAGCTTAGAACCGTTGGAAAACAACACATCCAATCAATGCTGATCATTTAAACGAACTTGAGACGAGGTTTGTCTTGAACTTTCGAATCCGCACGCGGGTCCCCAAAATAATCACGATGTTCATGGTCTGCGGAACACTGGCCATCCAGAGTGTTGGCACCGTTTATGCCCAGGATCTTGAGGGCGCTGTCGAGGCAGACGTGTCCACGCCCATGACTCAGGCAGAAAAAGACGAGCAAGCGCGGCAGGCTTACCTGCGTGGGCGAGAACTTTTTGACGCGAAGTCATTCGATGAATCCGCAGAGGAGTTTCGTAACGCTTACGAGTTGAGTGGTCGACCAATCTTACTTCTGAGTATCGCAAGTGCCCATGAGCGCGCAGGTCGGTTCGACCTGGCTCTTCGGACGCTTCGCGACTACCGACCGTTCGCGACCGACGAAGACGCGGGTGAAGTGGATTTCCGCATTCAGTCGATCGAAGGACGTATCCAGGCGCTGGAACAGGCCAAATCGCCGCCTGCGGAGGACAAAGCGCTCGTTTTGAAAAAGACGGCGCCACCCGCAGAGAAGAAGACTTCTTTGGCCACGGTGGGTTGGGTGCTGACCGGTGTCGGTGTCGCTTCGGCGATCACCGGTGGGGTTTTTTACGCACTCGGCGAACAAAAACATCAGGATGTGGCGAACGCCACGACACGTAGCGAAGCGGTGGCCTTGGTCAACTCGGGCGATTCGAAAAAGAATACCGGCTACATTTTTATGGGTGCAGGTGCGGCGGCAATTATCGGTGGTGTGACGCTCGTGCTTGTGTCTTCGGATGACGAAACACAGGTCGCGTTGTCGGTGTCACCCTCAAGTGAAGGTGCTGTATTGGCTTTGACAGGAGGGTTTTGAAGATGAAGTTCATTTCAAAGGTAATGGTCGTGTCGTGGTTGGGTTTGATGTTGGGGGGATGTACCAGCCCAGAAATTCCCAACTTCGACGAAGAAAATAACACAACAACGACGAATAACACCGTCAGCGATGCCGGTGCGGACACCGCGACCATCGAAGATATGGGCGAAGACGTCGCCGTTTTTGTGCGTCCCGAAATGTGTGATGCCCTCGATGAATGTGGGCCCGGTTGGCTTTGCGATATCGAAAATGCCAGATGCGTTGAGGGTTATTCTGAGGTCAACGGCGTTTACAGCGATCGCATCGTTCTTGGATTCGTGGGGGACACCTCCGGAAGCACGGGCGCCGTCGGGCGCAGCATTGTTGCGGGCATTAACGCCTATTTTTCCCATACAAACGCGACCCGCGGCGGTGTGAACGGGCGGCTCCTTGAGCTGAAAGTCTACAACGACGGCGGCGATCCTAATGTCGGGGCCACCATGGTCACGCAGGCTCTCGAAAACCGCGAAGTGTTCGCTTTCATAGGAAATCAAGGTGATGGGCTCGCCGAGCTCACAGTCAACAAGTTCAATGACGCAAACGTCGTGCTTTTTGCGCCAGTCACGGGCGGGTCGGCCGTGCGGAAATCTCCCGCAGATCGGTATATCTTCAACTATCGCGTCAGCTACGCTGAAGAAAACGCGCGTATGGTCGATTATTTTGTCAACGAGTCCAACCCGCCATTTCCTGCTCCAAACTTCGCACTTTTCACCGAAGCCGAAGCCGATGGAAAGCTAGGCGCGCTTGGGCAGTCCGCGCTTGATGGGATGGCACGTACTCTGGGTGTCGATCCTCACCGCATCGCTCCAGATGCCATTCATCGTGCGACGTATAAACGCGACACCAACACGGTCGACGCCGCCGTGGAATCGATGATTCGTTGGCTGGCCTCAGGCGAGCGTTACGAAGTCGAATTCATGGGGTATCCGGGTCAGATCTTCGCGTTTGTGGTCGTGACGGCACACGATCAACAGGCCGCCACATTCTTGAAGAAATTCAAGGATGACATGACGCGGCTCCGCTCCGGTTTGCCTTTGACCTACACGCTGACCCAAGAAGAGATCATGCGCGTGATGTCGTCTCATTTGCTCTTTGGCGTGACCTCGTCTGCGGGCGACGGTTTGTCGACGGACCTGATTCAGTCAGGCGCAGACAAGTACTGCCTGAGCGAGTTTCCGAATCAGTCGGATATGGTCTTGTCGCAGGTCGTTCCTTTTTACGGATCCAATTCGACGACGGTGATTCGTTATCGTGATCAGCTTGCGGCCTATGATGCCGGTCTGAAACCAGGGTTCAATTCCCTTGAGGGCTATATCGCCGCACGTCTCGCGGTTGAGGCGTTGCAACGTGCTGGTGGAGCGCTCACGGACGAGCATTTTGTGAATACAATTGAGGGGATTTCGAACTACACTGAGCTCGCCCTCGCTCCAACACCGATCGATATGCTGGACCATCAGGCGATGAGCGAAGTATACGGTACGTTATTAGATGAGGATTGCTCCATTCGGCAGCATGAGGGTTCCAACTGAGGCGCCATGAAGTCCGTAGCCCGCACCAATGTTGAAGAACCCGAGCATTTACCATTCAAGCTCGGGGAGCTACTGGATGGCCGTTTC
>JBFFMO010000005.1:0-20549 GCA_041554035.1 Allomicrovenator sp.
CCTGACGCTATTGTGGCCAAGAGCCTCTGGCTTCGATTATGCCACTTGATTGGGTGTCCGGGGTCTCCGCAATTTTCCTGGTAGGCGTCGCGAGTGCCACGCCATCAGAATAGACGATGAGCCGCTTGCGCCGTAGAAATATCTAATACTCCTCCCAAGCCGTCACACGAACATGAGCGAATTCCCAAAACACTCGAAACTGAAATCTTGGGTCGATATCCAAGACGAGTTGATGCGGCTTGCCACGAACATGATCATCTTGGCGATCTTCGCAAAGGCTGTCGTCGCGGGCATCGAGTACTACCGCACCGGAATCGCCCTAAATTTCGTCACGTGGGCCACGTTGATATCGATCGCGGGGACGGTATTGATTGTGACCGGGAAGAGGCGAGTTCGTCATACGGTGATTTGCCTTCAAATGTTTGCAATCACGTCTCTGACGCTGCTTCAAGTGGGGCCATTTGTCGGAGTCGGTTTCTTGATGATCGCGTCGATCACCATCACGACCATCTTGTTTGGCAAACGCGCCGCTTTGGCCAACTACCTTGGCTTCTGTTTAGTGTTCGGCATCGTGGCACTTCGCAGCCAGTTTCCAGGCAATCCACCCCAATGGAATTTATCGCCCTTGATCTGGGCGCGGATCGGCGTCTCAATGACATTTGTTTTGGGAGTCATTTCTTGGGCGCTTTTTTCCATGTTTGAACATCTGAAAACGGAATTGGAAACGGCCAACGTCATCGCGAGCAGAGAGGGCGAACTCAACAAACAAAAGGAGCGAATCGTACGCCATGCGATGCAGGTCGAACGGCTGGAAAGTCTTCGCATTCTGGCCGGCGGGGTCGCGCACGATTTTAACAACTCTCTGGTCGTGATCAGAGGAGGGATCGACATGCTTGAAGAAGTCGTACCTCCCGAGGAACTCGAACTCCTCGAGATGATGCGAGAAAGCGCAAATACTGCCGCTGAGACGGCTCGCTCCCTGACGACCTTTTCACGTCAACGCCGTGACAAGAACGAAACCTGCTTCCCATCAAGCGTCGCCAAAAACATGTCCCGACGAGCTCGGAAGCTCTTCGATTCGGATATTCAGATTGAATGGGAGCTCAATGAAACCCAAGCGGCACAAATAGGCCCCGCGCCATTCGAGGAGGTCCTGCTGCAGTTGCTCCTCAACGCCAAGGACAGCTCGCCACCCGGAGGCAGCGTCAAAGTTCGTATCGAACCAAAACATGAGAAAGTTCAGGTCGAAGTCTCCGATTCAGGGGCGGGAATTCCAGAAGACATCATCGACCGCATTTTTGAGCCGTTTTTCACCACAAAAGGCGAACAAGCGACGGGTCTCGGCCTCGCGCTCGTGTGGAGTCATATGCAAAGATGCGGCGGCGATGTTCACGTAACCTCCGAAGTCGGAGTCGGAACGACTTTCACGTTCTCGATGCCAACCGAAAAGACAGAAGATGAATGAAACATTCGAGGGCACCGGCGCCCTAAAAGCGCTAGTTCAAAAGGTCAGGTCCGATCAAAGCATCTTGATTGTTGACGACGATGAACGGGTTCGGTGGACGTTGGAGCGGCAGCTCAAGCACTTGAGCGTTCCCCTTCATTTCGCGGCCAACGGGGAGGATGCTCAGGCCCTTCTCGATGAGAAACCCATCAGCGTCATGGTCACCGATCAACGCATGCCGGGCATGTCTGGCACGGCGTTGCTGTCGTGGGTGAAAGACCACTATCCGAACGTTGTCCGTGTCATGATCACGGCCAACGTCGAAATGGAAACGGCGCTGGCCGCGATCAACACGGGCGAAGTGTTTCGTTTTGTACCCAAGCCTTGGTCTCAAGACGATATCCGCAGTGCAGTCAGTTCCGCGCTGGACCACCACCGCGCGGCGGCTGAGCGAAGCATCTTCCTTGCCGAGCTCGACCGGACCAACCAAACGCTTCGCGATATGAACGACCATTTGCTGGAGATTGTTGAAGAACGCACCTCTCAGATTCGTGCACAGGCCGACCACCTCGCTGAGGCCAATGAGGAGCTCCGAGAGAGCTTCAATGCCACTCTGGAAGTGCTTTCGACGATCATGGGATTCGCGGACACGCGAATCATGGACCACAGCAAACGAACGGTGTCACGCGTCCGAGGGTTTGCCTTGCGCGCAGGCGTCACTCATCAGGGATTGGAGCCCCTTGTTCAAGCGGGGCTTTGCCACTGGATCGGTTTGCTCAACGCACCTCCGGCGACCGTGTCATGCCCGCTGAACGAGCTGCGACCAGATGACCGCGGTTCCTGGGAGTACCACCCTATCTTGGGAGAAATGGTGTTGGGGCCAGTGCCGGCACTTGAACGAGCGTCGCAGATCGTGGGGAATTATCTGAGAACCGCAGACGGCGACTATCTGGAGGACCCCGAACTCCGACTCGCGTGCCAATGCCTCAAGATCTGCAGCCTCTACGAACGTGAATTTACGA
The DNA here is from genome assembly GCA_041554035.1 of Allomicrovenator sp. GTDB lineage: Bacteria > Myxococcota_A > Bradymonadia > Bradymonadales > Bradymonadaceae > JBFFMO01. Next base: position 2,467 of record JBFFMO010000005.1, read on the forward strand.
TTCGAACACAACAAGATCAGACCACCGCGGCTCAGGCGGCGATGGAGTATCTGGAAAAGGGGCGTGGCACAGAGTTCGACAGCGAGATGTTGGATCTCTTCATGGCGCACCTGGGCTTTGACGAAGACGCCCTGATCGGATGAAACCAAATTCCGGCATCCTCTTCGCGATTGGGGCTTTCGCACTCTGGGGCTTCTTTCCAATCTACTGGAAGCTCCTCCTAAACGTTCCCGCAGATCAAATTCTGGCACATCGTATGGTGTGGTCTCTGGTGTTTGTCTGCGTGCTGCTTGGCGTTCAGCAAAAATGGGGGTGGATTCGGACTCTGACGCTCAAAGTCGCGGCTCTGAATCTGGTGGGTTCACTCTTCCTGACCGCGAACTGGTTCGTCTACATCTGGGCAGTGAACTCTGGACATGTGGTCGAGACGGCACTGGGCTATTTCATCAACCCATTGGTGACCGTCGTTTTGGGGTCGGTATTCCTCCACGAACGGCCTCGTCCTCTACAATGGGCGGCGATTGGAGCGGCGGCGTGCGGCGTGATCTACTTGAGTGTGGTGCATGGCACCCCGCCTTGGATCGCGCTCTTTCTCGCAGCAAGCTTTGGCGCCTACGGCCTGTTCAAGAAAAAGGCTCATCTGCGAGCCGCAGAAGGTCTGGCCCTTGAAACGGGGCTGATTTTTGTGCCCGCCCTGGTCTATTTGATCTTTGTGGAATTCAAGGGCCTGGGACAATTTGGCCATGCCGACTTGCGTACGAATGCCCTTCTGGTGTTTTCGGGCGTCGCCACCGCGTTGCCGCTGCTCTTCTTCGCAGCCGCCGCGAGACGACTCACCCTGACTTCTCTTGGCATCATGCAATACTTGGCCCCGTCGATTCAGTTCGCTCTCGGTGTCTTTGTGTACAAGGAACCCTTCACCCTCCAGCGGTTCATTGGGTTTGGAGCGATCTGGGCCGGAGTGGCGCTCTATGCCATCGAACTTGTTTTGTACCGTCGCAAGGCCAACCGGTTATCCAAGGCGCTCATCCAGCCATGACGGGATTTCTCTGAGGTCGCTGGCGTCTTTGGCATCCATGAACACCGATATCTCCAGAAGTCGGCGACACAATTCGGAAGCGACTTCTTCGTCCGAGCGATGTTGAGCGCTGAGCCTTTCGTAAACCTGCGTCACCTCATCTTCGCCGAACACCACATCAAGGTGGGCATCTGGAATGACGAGTCCGTCTCGCTCCGCGCCCAGCACGACCGCCGCGAGCCAAAGGGGGATGCCACCGTCGATCGCATGAGGATCCAGCTCCGCCAGCACATCATCGCGGAACGACTTGGCTCGATCCCACGCCTCAAAATCAAATCCATCAAACATCTTCGCCACAATCCACACGCCGATTCTCGGATCGACAATGACGGCCGCCTCACGCAACTCGATCTTGGGCCCGTCGACCCCGTCATCCAGCTCATGGTCAGCGACCAGAGTCCCGACGGCCACCTCCCTGCCGCAGAGAACCGCACCGAGGATCTCCTCGTGCGAATAGTCGAAGTAGCAATAGTGATCGTTGACTTCGAAATCTTCGCGTCGGCCCACCTCAAAAGTGTTGTTGAAAAACCTCTCCTGCTTCGTCTCAAATATGTTCATCGCGCTCATTTCGACCTCCGTTTTGATGGTCTGAGTCTTCGTGATCTTCCCTCCATAAGTTTTCGGCCAATCGAAGAAAATGTTGCGAAAATAATTGAAAACGTTGTGGAAATCGCCGGAAACCAAGACCACGACTGGCGGCAATGGCGTTCATATGCAAGCATCTGCTAAATCTTCCTGACGACTTTCCAACAGCCCCAGGACGCATGTGTTTAAGTGGTTCAAAAATCTGAACGAAAAGCCCGAAGAAACGCGTTTCGTGGCCGCCGAAGCGGCACTTGAGGGCTTGATGGGCGTCGCCTCGGACGGCGTCATTGAAGACGTGTGGGACGCCATGGATCAGGTTCCTGACGAACTGCTTCCTCAGGTCGAGGCTCTGATTCTCCAGGATCGTCTCGGAGAATATCCAAGGCATTGCGCCATCCTTTGGCACGCCTACACCTTATCCAATCGCGGTGAGCGTGTGGCAGAATTCTTGGCGCCGCTGGTCGAGGATTCCGTGCATTGGGCGTTGACCTTCGAGGTCAACAACGTGTTGATTGGGGGCGCCCTTGGGGCGCTCGACGGCCTATCAGATAAGGAACGTGAGCGTCTGGCTTTGGCCGTGTTTGAACGCCTTGGAAAAACGAATGCGCGCAGATACTGGCTGCTTTTGAAAGTCCGAACGGACGCCATGCTGAATGCGGTGGCTCAGTCTTTTGAGAGGCTTCCCGAAGACCGGGCGAAAATGGTCGGTGCATTTCGGCAATTTGGCCCCGAGGACCTGCCCCTTCTTCACAAATACCATCAGCCGGGAAAAACAGGATTCGAACTCTTCGACATCGCGATCACCCATGCCCAAGCGCGGGCGGACGCGAAGTCCACGCCGGATTAATAAATCACTTAAGTTTGCCTATCGGCGTGCCGACCGTTAAAACGGATCCTACGGGAGGAATTCATGGATGACGTAGCAAACAAAAAACACGAAGATTTCGATTTCGATCTCGACCGCGACTTGTTTCTACGACAAATGGTTAGAGACCTTGCCGGCACGCTCGAAGAAGTCGTGGGGCTGGAGGAAGCCAACGGATTCCTTGCTCTGACCGGACAGCGAATCGCCAGCAACGTTCTGGATCCTATTCGCAATCGCTTGGGCGAAAATCCAACGACAACATCTCTGGGGCACGCTCTGGCTGATTTCAAATCACGAATTCAGGGTGATTTCTACGTGATCGAATCCACGGCAGAACGGCTCGTCCTCGGAAACCGAACCTGTCCGTTCGGGGTTCATGTCGATGGTCGTCCGTCCCTATGCATGATGACCTCCAACGTTTTCGGCACGATCGCCGCCGACAACTTTGGTTACGCCCGGGTCGATTTGGAACAGACCATCGCCAAGGGTGACACAGAGTGCCGGGTGGTTGTCCACCTACGGCAAGCGCACAACACGCCCACCTCCGGTTCGATTCGCGAGTATTTTAAATGAGTTCCGCAGCGATGAATTTGGCGATCTTGGATTGCCTGCCAGAGCCCATGTTGGCGATCGACTCCACCTATACGGTGTTTTACGCAAATCGGGCGGCACGGCCCTTGATTTCGGAGTTCTCCGGTTCCCCATCGTTTCTCGATTTGTTGCAGGATGAAGCGACGGCGGTGGGTTATCTGGAGCAAGCCTTTCGCAGTAATTCCATGATTCCTGGGACGATCGAGATACGCACGGACGGAGTGAGTTCGAAATGGACATGTACGAGCGGACGAATCGGCGCAAGCGACACGATTTTGCTGCGGCTGACGAAACAATCTGAACGCAATTCCCCGTTCCTGAAACTCACGAAAAAACTTGAGCAGTTGAACGTCGAGAACCACGATCGACGTGTTGCCGAAGCCAAGCTTCAGGCGATCATCGACGGCCTTCCTTTCGGCCTCAGGCTCGTTCAAGAGCGCGATGTCGTCATGACCAATCAGACCTTCGATCGATGGTTCATTCCGCCACCTCCGCTATTTTGCGACCAGGAATTTATCGTTGAAAACGACGATGAGCAGCGTCACTTCGTGACCGAAGAGTTCCTTGTGAAGACGCCTGGGCAGTCTTCACTCCGATGCACAATCTTCACCGACGTCACCGAGTCACGGCGGGCCGAAGAGGCCCGTGAACGAATGCAATCCAATATTTTGCATGCTCAGAAACTGGAAAGCCTTGGGGTGTTGGCCGGCGGAATCGCCCACGACTTCAACAACCTACTGGTCGGCATGCTCGGAAATTCGGAATTGGCGTTGATGGATATCCCGGCCGATTCCCGAGCCCGTACGTACCTGAAGGACGTTGTGCTTTCGGCCCAACGGGCTGCCGAATTATGCATGCAAATGTTGGCCTATTCAGGAAAGGGCAAATTCGTTGTTCGAGTGTTGGACCTCAACGAAATCGTTCGTGAAATGCTCTCGTTACTGAAAGTCTCGATCTCCAAAAAGGCGGTCCTGAAAACACGGCTATCTGCGGTCGCCCCGCTCTTCGAGGGCGATGCCACCCAGATTCGTCAGATCTTGATGAACTTGATCACAAACGCGTCGGATGCGCTCAACGATGAACCGGGCGTGATCACGATAACGACGGGCGTCACTGGCAGCGATGCGAACTACCTTGAAAACTCAACGCTCTCCAATGAACTGCCTGAAGGAAACTACACGTTTGTTGAAGTCTCTGACAGCGGTGGTGGTATGGATGCGGACACGATCGAACGGATTTTTGACCCGTTCTTTACAACAAAACCCGCCGGGCGCGGCCTTGGATTGGCCGCGGTCAGCGGAATCATCCGAGGTCATCGAGGCGCCGTGCGTATCTATTCGGAACTGGGTCGAGGGACGAGTTTCAAAGTTCTCCTCCCGGCCATTGAAAAGAGCGAAGCGACTGAAACCTCCCCGGAATTTGAAGTCGAGATTAAACACGGATCCGGCGTCATTTTGCTCGTGGACGACGAACATGCCGTGCGACGGGTCGCCAAACGCGTTGCCGAACGCGCCGGATTTTCGGTTCTGGAGGCGGCCAACGGCCAGGAGGCGGTGGATGTTTTCCGGGAAAGACATCAGGAAATCGTTCTGGTTCTTTTGGATATGTCGATGCCAGTGATGTCAGGAGAAGAAGCGTTCAGGATTTTGAAAACCATCGATCCATCCGTGCCCGTGGTACTTTCGAGTGGTTATAACGAACAAGATGCGACCACTTATTTTGTCGGAAAGGGGCTTGCTGGGTTTCTTCAAAAACCCTACCGGCCCGCCGACCTCTTAAAGATCTTGCACAAGTCCTAATGCGATTGCGCAACGAGACCGGCCGCGAAAGTTTCCAGCCACTCTTGTTGCTCTCCAAATGCCTGAACTGCATTGATATCGACGAAGTGACACCGCCACACATGGCCGTCATCGCCTTCCCACGACCACGGTGCAGCGTCCTCCACCTCAGCCTTAAAGAAGTGGCGCTCAATACTGCGTGTGAGGGTTTGGCGAGCCGTGAGGCCGGCTGACTCGGAGAGAATCTGTGGGGGCTCTGTTGAATGGTCCGATTCACGGCGCGTGAAACGAATCTCATCGCCATCCTCACCCAGGACATGCACCCGATATCCGGGCGGAATGTGCAAGCCATTGTCGGCGACCACGGCCTCAAGAGTGTAGGCCAGATCGTCCTCGCGGCGCGTGAAGGTCGTCCCGAGGTACTCCACGAGTTCGACGTCGATCCCGGTTTCTTCTGCCAACTCGCGCACGGCGGCGCTTTCTGGCGACTCGCCAAGGTCCACCGTCCCCGCCGGAAACTGCGTTCCGGCGAGGGGGTGGTCAAAAACGAGCACTCGGCCCTGATTGATCGCAAAGATCGTCACCTTCAGGATCGGCGAGAGATTCAATTCGGCTGGCATGGCGAACCAACTATGCGTGAGGGTCTGCCTGGAGTCCGCGAACGAGCGTGCCTGGACGAGCCTCGGTCGGTTCTCCGTCTTCCATGATGACCTGACCGGCGCATAGAGTCATGCGATACCCAGTCACTCCCTGAATGAGACGGCGTCCTCCAGCGGGCAAATCGTGCAACATTTCTGGCATGCCCAGAGTCAGGTTTTCGTAATCGATCACGTTGATATCGGCGCGATATCCAGGCTTCAACAGACCGCGATCCAACATGCCATAAATTTCTGCCGTCTGGCGGGTCTGACGATGCACGATCGTATCCAGCGGAATTCTTTCACCGCGCTCACGATCTCGGGCCCAATGCGTCAACATGAACGTAGGCATTCCTGCGTCACAAATGGCCCCACAGTGTGCCCCACCGTCCGATAATCCCATGCGGATACGAGGGTGTGTGTGCATTTTGTAGAGTGGATCTAAATTCCGGTCTGCGTAATTAAAGAGTGGGAAATAAAGGAACCCTTTCCCTTCGTGCAGACACAAGGCGTCATAGGCGACCTCTTGCGGGGTCTTGCCCTCTTGTTCTGCGCGATAAGCGACCGATTGTTCGTCGGTCGGTTCGTAGTCCAAATATTCACTGAATAAATACATTTTATCGAAACTAGTTGCGATGAAATTCGCGAATTCTCCAGCGTCGACAGGGCTATCAGCCAGGATTTTCGCGCGGATTTCCGGGTCCCGAAGTTTGGCCAATTTCTCGTCGTCTGAAAGTCCGCCCACGGCACTCCAATACTCCGGATAAACCAGGAATGGATGCGCCGATCCCTGCCATCCCATGAGGATGCCGATCGCCCGACCTGCCGACTGCGCGTAGAGCGGAACGTCGTTGGCTGCAGCGTCGTCGAGCTGCTCCAAAACCTGTTTCCACATTTCGGGATATTCCCAGGTTTGGCTAAGATTAAATAAAACGGTCTGGCCAGAATCTTCAGCAATTTCGCGAAGCCAATACATTTCGCTGGGGACTTTCATGTGTTCAAGAGCCGCCTCAAAAACACCGAATCCGGCAATTTTGAGCGCCTCTCCAAAAGCCTTCAATTCGTCGAGCTGAGCGAAGGTTCCCGCGACGAGATTTCCTGCAGCCGATCGATGCAAAGGTGTACGAGACGTCGAGAAACCAAGTGCACCTGCGTTAAGCGCCTCGACGGTAATCTGTTTCATCTGCTCGATTTGGGCGGGCGTGGCGTCTTCATTTTCGGAACCGGCGTCACCCATCACATAACAACGTACGGCCGAGTGAGGAACCTGCGCAGCAACATCAACGGCGCGCGGCATATTCTCGAGCGCGTCCATGTATTCGGGAAAGCTTTCCCAAGACCACTGAATGCCCTCGGTAAGTGCTGAGCCTGGGATGTCCTCGACGCCTTCCATCACGTTGATAAGCCACTCGCGGTCTTCAGCACGAACTGGAGCAAACCCAACGCCGCAATTTCCCATGACCACCGTTGTGCAGCCATGCCAACCCGAGGGGGTCACGAAGGGGTCCCATGTGGCTTGCGCGTCGTAATGCGTGTGCATGTCCACAAAGCCCGGCGTCACCAGAAGGCCTGCAGCGTCAACGACTCGATGGGCGGGCGTTTCAATATTTGATGCGACCTCGGCGATCACACCATTTTGAATGGCCACATCACCGATAAATGATGGAGCACCGGAACCGTCTACAATTTTTCCGCCTTTAATCACCAAGTCGTACATGAGGCCTCCAACGTTGAGCCTAATGGCTCAACAGTTTTTTAAAATGATTGATATCGATCGTGTGTGAAAGTGATTCAGCAACAATATGCGCATCCGCTCCCCAACCACGCAATAGTGTTGAGATAAATTCGTGGAGAAGCGCGTCAAAAGGGAAAAGAGCGGGCTGCAATCGATTGAGTTTTTGCCGTTCAATAAGCCCGTGAATTCCAGACCATAAGAGCACCGCACGTGTCAGTTCTCCGCCCTCCGAAAGCTCCTCGCTCGCCGAGGAAAAAGCCATCGAAAGCCGTCCGAGCAGTCGAAGGGTCGGCTCGATGGACTCGCGGGCCAAAGCGTCTTCAAAGACAGCTTCGGGCGTGGAAACAAAACGAGAAATCAATCGAAAGCGCTGGGGCTGCAATTGACTCCAGGCGACGTAGGCCTGAACCAAGGCCCAGATCCTGTCGATTCCCGCCACGTCGGTGATCGACGCCTCGACACGATTCAAAAAGCCATCGAACTCGTCCAAAACGTCGATTTGCACCGCGACCAAAATTTGATCAACCGAGTCGAAATACCGATAAAGCGCACCGACGGTGAGGTCGACACGTTCGGCGAGTCGATGGATCGAAAACCCATCGAGCCCCTCCTCCACAACGAGCGCCAATGCGGCTTCCCTGATCGATTCCAATCGGTCGGCCCGGCGTCGTTCACGTGGAGTCGTCTTGTCTTCGGGTAATCTTGCGGAACTCATTCTGGCCTCATCTGCAAACAGCGTTCACAAAGTAAACATTGTTCACCAAACATGTCAAGCCATGGTCACGGAAATCTGAGACACCCCTGGTTTGGCCACACAGTAATCCGACACCGCGCCAAGACCGGATGCGCAAATCGTCAATATCCATGCGGAATCAGGGTAATCAACTAAGGATGGTATGCATGCTGCAACACTTAAGAATCATGCGTAGATTCGTTTTCACATTCTTCATACTGACGGCCTGTACCGGCCAAGATGCCGTTGAGCCAAAGACCGACGACTCGGTGGATTGGCTGATGGCAAACACGTCGTCGTATTTGGAAGATTCCGAGTGGCGGCGCGCCGAACTCGAAGCCTCCATGTGGCGCCCCGATCTGCCTTACGCGCAAAAAAGACTTGATGCCTACGCCCTGCCCTCCGGCGGCTGGGATCGTCTGCGAGAGTTCAATCCCAGCGTCATGTCGGTGGGCGAAAACCCAGAACTCACGACATTTGAGACAAGCACTCCGACCTCGCGAGAAGAGTGGCTTGAATTGGGCGAGAAGGTTTTTTGGAACCTCCCAATGCGAAGAGACGGCTACCTCGACCGCCTGATCGACTCGCCAGAATTGATGCAAGAAATTGGAATCCAAACCGACCCATCTGGAAATATTCGCGGACTTGTTCGTTACGACGATGCGTTCGGTAAAGAGCGCGTGGGCCTGACCTGTGGCTTTTGCCATGGCGATGAAGGCATCGCCGGAGCTGCGAATCAGGACCTCGATTTGGGGCGGGCCCGGTCGATTGTTGAACAACGATTGGGGATCGACTCAGGCAATGCGTACCATTGGGGTCCCGGCGCTGTGGATGTCACCGACGACAATGTCAACGACCCCGTCGCGATTCCAAATCTGTGGAACCTAAAAGATCAGCAATACATCAATCGCTCGGCGGCGGTGGCGCTTGCGTCGCCCGCCTCGATCGCGATTCGTTTTGAGACTCAATACATCGAGGGGCAATCGATGACCGGGCGGCCTTCACGGGTCCTCACCTGGGCGCTGGCGATGTTTGTCTATTCGCTCGACGCAGGAACCTCGCCAGAAATCGAAGGCGAAAGTTTTGATCTCTTCATGGCCGAGTGTGGCTCATGCCACCGACCCGAGCAGGCATATGGCGGCGGTTTGATTCCGGCCGAGGCGCTGAACTCCAACCCCAAAGCTGCTCATAGCGGGTTGAGAGGCACCGGATTTTACAAAGTTCCCACGTTGATTGGCGCCTCCAATTCGAAACGATTCATGAACGACGCGAGTGTGGAATCCATGGCTGGCGTGCTCTCAAACGGCCATCCCACGGGGCAAACGCTTAGTTCGGATGACAAAAAACAATTACTACAATTTCTAAATTCACTCTGAGGTAGAAAATGAAAAAACTAATATTGGCACTGGTACTCGTGATTCCTTTTGCGGCCTGCGGCGACGACGCAGAAAAATCGAAATGGGATTTCACGGAAACGTGCACGGGTTCCGATTGCCCAAATCCAAATCCGAATCCGAATCCGAATCCGAATCCGAACCCAACGCCCAATCCACAGACTTCACCCGTCTTGAGCAGCGAATTTGTATCAGGCCACCTTGGCAACTACTCGTCATGTCCCGACGAGGGCTACACTCCTGATGCGCCAGCCGGCGAGCAAGGTGGGGCCGGTTTTGCGGGCGATTGTGCTGCAGATAATTGTGGGATCTTCAATTGCGACACGGCGCAAATCACGTTCACCATCACGAATTCTGGACAGATTGAAGGCCGTGACCTGGCCATCGCCACCATCGAACTCTACGACGGCGACGGCAACCTGGTCGCCGAACTCCCCGTCATCGATGTTTTGGATATGGACTCCATGGACATGGAAGCCAGTGTCCCGATGTCCTCTATCGACCCCGACACCACGAAGCTGTTCATGGTGACCTTTCAGGGCCCAGCCGAGCCTTGGACCCTGCTGCCCACCGACTCGGAACGAGGATATGGGCACTCGGGAACGGTCGTCATCCGCTTCCAAGCCAGCAACCACTCAGACTTCCTGCTAAAAAGCCCGCTGATCTACGTGTTGGATAATATCGCGACCTGAGTCGCGATCGCTTAGGTTTGCTTGGCCAAATGGCCCGAGTTGGCCTTGGCGTGAAGCCAGTCTGCGTGGTTTGGCGCACGTTTGGTTTGTGACCATTCCTCCAACATCTCCCATTTCACTTCATTGAGCTTCTCAAGCATCCGGTCCTCTTCAGGATCGGGACATGCGAGTTCGATGCGATGACCGTTGGGGTCGAAGAAATAGATCGAATGAAATAGGGAGTGGTCTGTCACCCCAAGCACATCGATTCCACGGCCTTCGAGGTGCTTCTTGAATTCCAGAAGCGTGTCGCGGTCTTTGACCTTGAACGCGATATGCTGGACCCAAACTGGCGTGTTCGGATCACGTCCCATTTCGGGTTGCGTAGGCAATTCGAAAAACGCCAGAACGTTTCCATTCCCTGCGTCCATGAACACATGCATGTAAGGATCGTCCTCGCCGGTGGACGGCACGCGATCCTCGGCGATGGCCAAGACGAAATCCATTTTCAGGTTATCTTTGTACCAGTTGACCGTCTCTTTCGCGTCTTTGCAGCGATAGGCGACGTGATGGATTTGTTCGATTTTCATGGGATGCCTCACCTGCTCAAGTTCGCGCGCATTCTACAGGTTTTCGGGGCGCTGCCAACGCACCTCAATCGAAGAGATGTCTGAGGTAGTCGACGGACGATTTTACCGCATCGGGCAGATGCGAAGTTTGGGCCGAGTTCGGCGATGCACCCTCGGCATGCGCAAGATGACGTTCAGAGTTGGTGCGCACGCGATGCCCACGTGACATGGACGCGAGCTGCTTTTCGAGATCGGAAAAGTCCCCCGACACCACACAGATCTCGCAATAGTGTTTCTCGGCCACGTGTACGACGCTGCGTTCCAGGACTTCTTCCCCGCAGCCAGAACACACGACCCTATGCGCGCCATCAGGTGGAAGCTTGATTTGCGAGTCTTGGAACGGATGCTCGCTGGCGTGGGAAGACAACCTTGCGCGCTCTTCGCCTCCAAGCCAGATTCCCTGACACTCATGGCAATAGTCGAGTTCAAGACCGTCAAACTCCACCCCCACCATCGGTCCACGATCCACGGGGCAGTGAAGAACCGCCGTCGCTTTGACAAATGTATGCTGGGCCATGTCACGCTCGGCCTCATGTCCAGCGAAGCGGCGAGCAATGAGAGCGTCAAACTCTCCGTGGTCGAGCCAAAGCCCCCCACACGTTCGACAAAGGTCGACCTCCACATAATGCGAGAGTCGTTTCGCCAGATTTTGTTCACAGGTAGGGCAGATTCGTTCGACAGTGCTCATGGTTTCAACCTCCGCTTATACGACCACGATATTCAAGTAGTGGGCCAACTTAGACCCAAGGTTGCCTCGACACCCGCATCAAGGTACGTTGGACATGCAAATCTTAACGTCAAGAAACACTATGAATCGACAACGATTAATACAACTTGCGGCACTGGTTGGACTCGTAAATCTGGCGGGCTGCTCACTTCTTGTCGACTTCACCCAATGCGAATCCGATGTGGATTGTCCTGCCACTGCCTCGTGCATCTCAAGCATTTGCGAGGAAGGTGGACGGTTGAGCATCACTGACCACGTTGTCGTGGACACAACTTGGACGGCGGACAAGGTCTACGTTCTGGAAAACCTCACGATGATTGTGCCTCCGGCGACACTCACGATTGAGCCCGGAACGATCATCTTGGGTCGGCGAAATACAGGGCTGGTCGCGCTGGCTGGCGCACGTTTGGTGGCCGAGGGCACCCGAGATAACCCGATCGTCTTTACGAGCGATAAACCCGTGGGCCAGCGACTTGCCGGTGACTGGGCTGGAATTGCGATGGTGGGACGGGCAACGGTGAACCGAAAACCCTTCAACCTGCGCATCATCACCGACCAATACGACACGGCGGTGGGCGGCACCGATGACTCCTGGGATTGCGGGCGACTGAAGTACGTCAGGATCGAATTCGGCGGCTCCGAAGTCGACGGACAGAAGGCCTTGAAGGGCCTCACCGTCGCGGGCTGCGGAAGCAAAACGAAGATCGAGTACGTGCAAACCCACCTTAGCGACGACGACGGCATCGGCGTTTTTGGGGGCACCGTGGATTTCCGCTACATCGTGAGCACACGAGCGCGCGATGACGCCTTCGATTTTGACACAGGGTGGCGCGGCACAGGTCAGTTCCTGGCGATTCAGCAAGACTTGCTGGGTCAGGAAGGCCTTGAGATCGAGAACCTCGCCGAGGACCCACTGGCACAACCTCAAACGATCGCTCGCATCTACAACTACACGATGCTCGGCGCCAACAAAGAGGGCGACCGTCAGACGGCGGTGTATTTCAAGAATGGCGGGCAGGGATACCTCTCCCACGGCCTGATCACCGGCTACAAATCGGCTGCGATTTACGTGGAAGGCAAAGAAGCCGCAGAACATGTGGACGCGTCTCTGATCAACGTTCAGAACACACTATTTTACGACGTCGGCCCCTCAGGCTCCGACTATTTCGCCCTGATCGACGAAGGTGATGAGACCTACACGGGTTTCTCGGACTACTCCTATTTTGAAAATGTTGAGTTCAACAACGTTTTTGGAAACGATCCCGGTCTGGTCAAACCCTTTGACCTTGAAAACCCCGGTTGGATTCCTGACCCCAAATACACGACTGGCCGTGAGATCGACCCTCCACCGGAGGGATTCGACCCGACCGCCGTGTATCGTGGAGCCTTTTCTCCGAGCGCCACGCCGTGGACCGAAGGTTGGACCTCCTACCCGCTCAACTGAGCCCGTGAATCGCGCACTTTTTTGTCGTCAAACATGTGGCCGCGCATCAAATGCGCCGCGAGCAGGTGGTTCGCAGGCCAGTAAGGAGCGTTTATGAGACTCGTTGTTGTTCTGGTGGCGTTATGTTTCCTCTCGGCTTGCTCCTCGCCCAACGAGTGCGCAAGTCAATGCGGCGAGGCCGTCTGCGGTGACGATGGTTGCGGTGGTTCATGTGGTTCGTGCGCTGAGGCGCAGACCTGCACCGAAGGCGTTTGTACCGCACTCGGCTGTGGCGATGGCGTACTGGCAGAGACCGAAACCTGCGACGATTCCACCGATCACCCCTGCACTCCTGAGTCGTACTGCGAATCGACCAACGCCTGTCTGTCTGCGGTTTACAGCGGATCGGTCGCCACCTGCGACGCAAAATGCGAAACCACTTTCACCGAAGAATGCATCAACGATGACGGTTGCTGCCCAAGCGTATGCAGCCCACAAACGGATTCCGACTGCAAACCGGCCAATTGCGGAAACGGTGTTTTGGATGACCGAGAAACCTGCGACCCGCCTGAAATCCCGTGTCCAACGGAATGCCCCAACACCGATCCCTGCCTGACGATCGCGCTGACGGGCATCGCCGAGGCCTGCAACGCCGCGTGCACGCCCATCCCAATCACCGCATGTTACCCAAGCGTGGACGGTTGTTGTCCTGCCGATTGCGCGACCACCGAAGACGCCGATTGCCTTATCGAGGCCTGTGGCAACTCGATCGTCGACGACGGAGAAACATGTGATAACGCCCTGATTTGGCCGGCTCCGGGGGCCTGCACCCCAGATTGTGACGATAATCGTGCATGCACCAACCAGAGCCTTGGTGGCTCGGCTGAGACCTGCAGCGTGGTTTGCGCCGTGACTGATAATACCGTCTGTGTTTCGGGCGATGGATGCTGTCCACCCACCTGCGACGCACTCAGCGACACCGATTGCGCCAACGTTATTTGTGGTGATGCCATCATCGACGGAACCGAAAACTGCGACTCGATGATTCCAGCTGGATTCCCAGGGGCCTGCCCATTGAGCCTGGCCGATTGCGACGACTCAGATCCCTGCACCACAGACACACTGGTAGGCGATGCCGCCGATTGTTCCGCAAAATGTGTGAATGAAGATTTTGCATGTGGCGCGGGCGATGCGTGTTGCCCGGCAAGCTGCACCACGGGCAACGACGCGGAATGCGCCGCGCTCACGCTATGCGACACCTATTGCACCAATGCGATGACGTATTGCGTGGGTGCAAATTTGATCTACGACACCCTCGAAGCCTGTCAGACCGCATGTGCGAACATGCCCGTTGGCACTCCCGGAGACGCCACCGGGCCGACTCTCCAATGTCGGATTCATCACCTCATGGAAGCCATGAACGATGCCGACACCCATTGTCAGCACGCGGTCGAGAACCCTGTAGAAGCCTGTATCTGATACTTTTCAAGCGTCCAACGCGGTGGTAAATCCTTTGGTACCAACCACTTTCGGAAGATGCCGTGTCAAGATATTTAGGTGTATTGTTGTGTGCGCTCTGCATGGGATTATACGCGACGCCGACCGTCGCTGAGCCTCCCGCGAATTACCCATCGCTTAGTAAAACAGCCGCACTCCAGAAGACCGGAGCTGACGATGTCGCCGTTGTTGTCGCAGTCGAAGACTACGTCTTCTTGCCACACGTCAAAGGCGCGACCACCAACGGCAGTGACTGGGAGAGTTTCTTCCAAGACAGTCTTGGGGTGGGCACGGTTCATTTCGTGTCCAATTCTCAGGCGACCAAAGAAGAGCTCAGACGCTTTGCCAAGCTTGCGGCATCCAACGCGAAGCCCGGAGCAACCGTTTGGTTTGTGTTTATCGGCCACGGCGCGCCCTCAAAAGACGGCGGAGAAGGCCTGCTCGTGGGCGCTGATGCCCAGTCGACACCCGAGAGCCTCTTCGCACGCGGAATGCCCCAGCAAGAGCTCTTGAACATTCTGCAGGCAGGCAAACAGGCCCAAACGGTTCTGGTCGTTGACGCCTGTTTCAGTGGACGCGCGGGCAGCGGTGATGCGCTGGTGAAGGCGCAGCCGGTGGTACCGACCTCGATCCAGCCCATCGTCGCGTCGAGCACGGTCGTGTTGAGTGCCGCACGAGCCGACGAGTTTGCCGGCCCTCTGCCCGGTGTCGATCGCCCGGCGTTTAGTTATCTGCTCCTCGGCGCGTTGAGGGGATGGGCCGTGGATACCGGCGATGTCACCGCTCAGGGCGCTCAGCGATACGTCGAAAGGGCACTGCGTGGCATCCCGGGACGCATGAATCAAACCCCATCCATTTTCGGCAACGGCGGGGTCGTCTTGACGCGCGGTGTGCGTGAGCCCGATCCGGGCATCGCCGACCTCATGCGTAAGATGGCAAGAGAACCCCAAAACCAGGTGATTCTGCCCTCCGACATCAAAATCACGATGACCGAAGGATCCAAGAACGGCATTCCGTCGCTCCCCTCGGGACTCAACCCCGATGGCGCCATCAACTTCAGCGTGGACGCCGACGTTCTCATCGCCCGTGATCAAGCCCTGCAAATCGACGCAAACGGCGCGTCCCGACCAGATGAGGCATCTGCGGCATGGGCGAAAGTCGCGGTCATCAACAATAATAATCCCTTTAAAGAAGAGGCCGCCGAACGCGCTCGCCAATGGTCCGAATTCGCTCAGAAACAGCGTGATTTAGGGGCACAGAAAGAGTCTGACTTCATGCGAATCGCGAAGGTGCTGCCGCTTACGAGCGTGTCCATCGAGAATAAGTTGGACCTTTTGAAGAGCTTTGGCGGGCTCTACGGTTCGGCTGACATGGCAAATTTGATTCGCCATGTGGAGCCCGCAGAACTCCGATTGGACCTGTGCAAACCCTATATTCGTGAGGGCGTCGTACCCGTTCAAGTCCGCATGCCCGTTGACCGCGATCAAAACTCATTTATGGGAAAAATCGAGGTCGCGGGACAGGTACTTGGCACCGCTCCCGGAGAGATCCTCTTGCCACTTTGTGCCGACCTGATCGGCATCACCGTCACCGAGTCTGAGTCTCAAAAGATCTGGACGGGCACGATCCAAGGGTTCGGGGGCAGCGACCCCACCATCATCGAACCGAATTTCGACGACCTTGTTCCTTACTCAATCTGGCACGATTATATCTGGGCTGACGCTCCGAGTGGGCCGCTCTTGGGCGTGATGTACTCCCAGATGTTCTTTCCGTCGGATTTCTCGGAACCAAACCGACAGACGATCAGGGGCAACGTAGAACTCGGATTAGGAGGCTTTGCCAGCCACGTCTCGGTTTGGTTCGAACCCTCGATGGTTTTGGCTCAGGATGACCACGACTCCTCCATCGGACTCGCTGGTGGCGCGCAACTCGGTCGTTTCAGCGCGGGTCGTTTCAGCCTGTCTCCGCTGCGAGTGGGTTACCAGAGTTACAGCGGCGCGGACCTGGATGGGTTGAAAGGATTCACCGGTCACTCTGCCCTGCGCTTCCATCTAGGCAAGGGCATTCAGCTGCGTGGTGACGCTGGCATTTTGAGAGGGGAACAATCGATCAATGGCAAGGATTGGGAGGGCTATATCTGGTCTGCCGGTGGTGGGCTCGAATATGGAAACCCGGTGGTCGCCAACGCTCTTGGGGGCGTGTTGAGTTCCTCGGGCGATCATAGTGGAGATGATTGGTATGAGTGGACCGAAGGCTCCATCACTCTTGGTTACCATCTCCAAGGTGGATTCATCTCGGATCAGCCGATGTGGGGGACCTTTGTGATGTCGGCAAAGGGCGCCGAATCCTACGAAGATGGAGGTTATGTCACACTCGAAGGCGCCCATGCTGACGCGGGAGGATTAGGTTCGTCCAATTTCACCGGGCGCTTCGGCATGGCCACGCTCGGAGACGATGAGGACTACGCCCTGCAATACGGCTTCATCGCCGGCTACAACGGCTTCGAAGACGGAGGCGACTACTACATCGTGGGGGTTGAGTTTCAGGCAGGCTGGCAGGTTTTCGACCAAGTTTCGCTAAACCTGTATGCGGCTGCCAATATCATGACCTTGTTCTCGGCAGACCCCGAAACAGACGACTTAGGCAACGAAGCCCCCATCAAAGACTCGAAGATGAGCCCCGTTGCGGCCTACTTGCGTTGGGTCACTCCATGGCAGCTCTATCTTAACGGCGGAGTCCGTTACGGCGTGGGCGACTACGACACCGCGCAGAAATTTGGAGGGTTTGGAGAAGTTGGTTATCTGTGGAGCCTCGAATAGGCTCGGTGATAGCACGCTACTTGGCCGATTCCACCGTGACCTTCAGCTTGGCGAGGCCTTTTTCGTAGTCGGGCCCAAGCATGGCGTCCATGGCCAGCCCCATCCAGCGGCCCATGGGGTTATTTCCCATATCAGCGTCCATTCCCCAGACGACCTTCGTATCCTTTCCAACGGACGTACGCTTGAACCAGGCAACGCCTGGGTTTTCTTCGCCAAATTCGAGGTCGGTTTTCACGAACTCATGGGGTCGAACTTCAGCCAGCGTCTGCAAGCCTTCGCCGGTCACCTCGCTCGACCATTTCATCGATGAGCCGACTTCCCCGGCCGCTCCTGTGTAAACATAGACCGTGTTTGGGTCCATTTCGGCCCAAGGTGACCATGTTTGAAACTTCTTGAAGTCGATCAAATAGGGGAAGACCTCTTGCGGTGTCGCTGAGATCATAATTTCACGCTCGATCGAGATTTCGCGAGGCTGAGTGTAGGCCATGGCCACCACCGCGATCAAAAACACAAACACTCCAATCCCTATTTTTTTCAGCATCTTATTCTCGCCTAAAGGTCCGTTTTTTTCCCACGTCGTCGACAGCGCGTCAACATTAGGACCGGGGTCGGCTTGCAAGCTTTTTGCTGCGAGAAGTCCACAGATGCGCCACGATTCAATTAAAGCAGAAATTCGCCGACCCGCACGACCCGAGGAAAAAAGTGGAATTAATTTGGGAAAACCACCAGAAAGTGGAGTCGACTTGGCCGTCCCAGGGACAGGTCATCCTGGCCAGCTACGACGATGATGAGGTCGTCGTTTATCAAGCATATAAACCGTCGATTGCGGATTACGCCGTTGAAAACCAGAAATTCGGCGGGGAATTTAGTTTTTCCAGAATGACGTGGATCAAGCCCAATTTCCTGTGGATGATGTACCG
>JBFFMO010000006.1:0-19962 GCA_041554035.1 Allomicrovenator sp.
GCCGGAAGCTTGTCATCCCACGCGTCAATGAGTGGACCGACCAGCAAGGCACCGTTGAGGGCTAGGTTGTTGGCAATACCTTCGCCGTTATCTTTGGTCACCTTTTCGATAAAAACTTGCGTGACGTCGTGATGAAAAGAGGTGTCATCAACCATTGAAATTAATGAACCGGCAATCGACGTCGGAGAATTCTTGAGGGCTGTTTGAATCCAATCGGCAAGGTCGGCCTGAGGTACGGGCTTGAGGGCCTCACGAACGTACGGCGAGAGCGTGGAATAATATTGCTGCGGCAGCATTTGAAGCCGAGCGATGATCTCAGGCGGAACCGGTTTGCCGAATCGTTGAAATAGAATCGACAACACGCCGGCATAAGGGCCGACGCTGTAGGCATTTTCGTGCTCCGCAACAAAGCGTGTCATCGGCTCCAAAACAACCTCGCCATGAGGTTCCAAGACCTCCAACATTGGCTGCATGAATTCGTTAAAATCCATACCACGAGCGATATTGATGGCTTCTTCTGCATTCAGTGAAGCGACCAAATCCTGGACTTTGGGCCAACGGGAAACTTTGAGATCTGGATGAGTCAAAACGAGCCGTTTCTGCTCTTTGAACGCTTGGGTCGCCATCACGGCTTTATAAGGCTCGAAAAACCACTCGTCGTAGTGTCCAAACCAGGAACGGGCGAGCACAGGAAGGCAAGATTCGGGCAGCTTTTTGATCACACCTTGTTTGAAAAACTCCATCCAGGCGAGCGTTTGGATCGGTTCAATCAAGAGTGGAATGGATGCGGAAAATTCAGGTTTATTTTCAGCCAGATTCTGAAACACATCGGTCTGATGATAGCTCCAACCCACAATTCCATACGAACCGTCTTCTTTATCGAGCGTCATGTTCAGGAAGCTCACCAGCGGTTCAAAGCGCGCGTCGTCCAAATATTCGACGACGAGCGAGGTCGCGTCGGAGCTCGTGATTTCGCCACTCGAAAGCGCATCCCACACAAATTTACTGCGCGCCGCCGCATCCTTGATGTGGTTTTGCAGCGTGTAATCTTCCCAATAATTGTCAGCCAAATCTGCCAAAATTGCTGTCGAGTCGAGCGCCATGAGGTCCTCCGCGGTGTTTGAACTTGGGCATTATGGGCGAGTGAACCTCGGTATTTCCACTGAAAGATCCTGAAAGGATGACGCTCTGGCAGACTTGAAGCCTGCCGACCGGATGGCGCCGGCACATCCGGCTGGTTTGAAAATGCGTGGGGCCCATCTCCCCAACATGTCGTTTTAGTGAGGGGTATTCGGTTTTCCGTGCTAACTGCCTCGCAACCAACAGGTCCCAATAATTTGATCTTCAGTTACCCCAAGGCCCTCGTGCGTCATTTTTGGCTTATCGGCATTCTTTTTCTAATCGCCAGCTGCGGCGATTCCGAAACCCCCTCAAAAACAGAATGCGAAGCCGGAAGTGCTGGTGAGTCGTGTGTGACCTGCGAAGCCGGATTTTACTGTGCGGGGGGTGATGCCGCTGCAGAATCCTGCGCCGATGGTACGTGGGATGACGACGCCGATGCCTCCACGGTATGTGTGGAATGGAGCGCTTGCGACGCAGACATGAACGCTGTCGCGGGCTCCGCGACTCAGGATCAAACCTGTGAGACCTGCGCCGCCGGCGAGTTCAACGATGGTTCGGCCTGCCAGGCATGGACGATTTGTGAAGCCGGTGAATTTGTCGCCAATGCCGGAACGACCACATCGGACCGGTCGTGTTCGGCTTGTGCGAGTGGAACCTTCAGCGACGCGGTGAACGCGACGACCTGTGTAGCGTGGACGACCTGTGGAGCTGGCGAGTTTATCGCTGCATCGGGAAGTTCCGCGGCAGACCAATCGTGTGAAGCCTGTGCCGCTGGAACATTTTCCGAGATGCCTGATTCCGCACAGTGTGTGGCCCTTGGCGAATGTGCAGCGGGCACGATTCAAACGGTCGAAGGCACAGCGACGGCGCCCCCAGTGTGTGAGGCCTGCGTTTCGGGCACCTATTGCGCCGGTGGTACTGCTTTAGCTATCGCGTGCGATGGCCAGACCTGGGATCACGACGCAAACCCTGCAAACGAGTGCGTGGCCTGGACCGATTGTGTCGCCGGTTTCACGGTCGACACCGACGGTGACGCCACAACAGATCGAACCTGCATCACCTGCGGAACCGGAACCTACTCGACCACTACCAACGCCACCTGTGCGGATTGGAAGACCTGCACTTCGGGCGAATTTGTTGAAACGACGGGGTCAACCACCGCGGATCGAAGCTGCGCAACCTGCGCGACAGAAACTTATTCGACTACGGATAACGCTTCAGCGTGCACGGATTGGACGGTTTGCACGACGGGGCAGTACATCACGGCCGCAGGCTCCGACAGCGCCAACCGGACTTGTTCGGCCTGCGCCAGCGGAACCTTCAGCGACGCCACAAATCAGGGTTCATGTTCGTCTTGGGCCACCTGTGTCGCTGGCGAGTACGTGACCGCGGCAGGCACCTTGTTGTCGGACCGCGCCTGCGTCACTTGTCCAGCCGATACTTATTCAAGCAGCCCAAATTCCGCGCAATGTGTGCCGGTCGGTCAATGCGCAGCAGGCACGGTACAAACCACCGCAGCCACAGACACAACGCCGGCGATTTGCGACGCATGCGCAGTGGGCACGTATTGCCCGGGAGATGTCGCCCCATCCGAAGATTGTGCTTTGGGCACTTGGGATCACGACGCAAATCCAGCCAGTCCATGTGAAGCTTGGACGGCCTGTTTGGCGGGTGAATCCGTAGACACGGACGGATCAACAACCACCGACCGCACGTGCGCCATTTGCGCATCGGGTACGTTCAGCACGAGCGCAAACGCCGCGCTTTGCTCGGCGTGGACGACCTGTGTCGCTGGAGAATTTGTTGATGCTTCCGGCTCGTCGACCTCCGACCAGACCTGTTCGGCCTGTGCACCCAACACCTACTCGGCTTCGACTGATGCAGCGTCATGTTCGGCTTGGACGACCTGCATTGCGGGCGAATACATCGCGACTGCGGGTTCGGACAGTGCCGACCAGACCTGTTCGGCTTGCGCACCCAATACCTACTCGGCTTCGGCTGATGCCGCGTCATGTTCTGCGTGGACAATTTGTCTTGCGGGCGAATTCGTCGCGAATTCGGGCACAGATATCACTGACCAAACCTGCTCGGCCTGTGCACCCAACACCTACTCGGCTTCGACCGATGCCGCGTCATGTTCGGCTTGGACGACCTGCATTGCTGGCGAATTCGTTGTGACTTCGGGCACAGACACCGCTGACCAAACCTGTTCCGCCTGTGCACCCAACACCTACTCGGCCTCGAGCGATGCAGCGTCATGTTCGGCTTGGACGACCTGCGTCGCGGGCGAATACGTCGCGACTTCGGGCACGGACACCAACGATCAAACCTGTTCGGCTTGCGCAATCAACACCTACTCATCGTCGACGGATGCTGCATCGTGTTCGGCCTGGACGACCTGTGCTGCTGGCGAATTTGTCAGCGTGCTCGGCACGTCGACCGACGATCGAACTTGCTCGGGATGTGGCGCGAACACCTATTCGGCCTCCACAAACGCTGGGTTCTGCGCAGCTTGGACGACCTGTGTCGCTGGCGAGTTTGTTGCGACTTCAGGCACAGATATCAACGACCAAACCTGTTCGGCTTGCGCAATCAACACCTACTCATCGTCGACGGATGCTGCATCGTGTTCGGCCTGGACGACCTGTGCTGCTGGCGAATTTGTCAGCGTGCTCGGCACATCGACCGACGATCGAACTTGCTCGGCATGTGGCGCGAACACCTATTCGGCCTCCACAAACGCTGGGTTCTGCGCAGCTTGGACAACCTGTGTCGCTGGCGAATTTGTTGCGACTTCAGGAACCGATATCGCCGACCAAACCTGTTCGGCGTGCGCGCCCAACACCTACTCGACTTCGACCGATTCCCTTTCATGTTCGGTGTGGACGACCTGTGTCGCTGGCGAATTCGTCGCGACTTCGGGCACAGACATCACCGACCAAACCTGTTCGGCTTGTGCAGCCAACACCTACTCGGCCTCGACTGATGCCGTGGCATGTTCCGGCTGGACGACCTGTGTTGCTGGTGAATACATCGCGACTTCGGGCACAGACACCGCCGATCAAACCTGTTCGGCCTGTGGACCCAACACGTATTCGACTTCGACGGATGCCGCGTCTTGCACGGCTCGGACAACCTGTGTCGCCGGGGAATTTGTTGATGTACCCGGCTCGTCGACCACCGATCAGACCTGTTCGGTTTGTGCAGGCAACACTTACTCGGACTCGACCGATGCCCTCTCATGTTCACAGTGGACGGTCTGTGGCGCTGGCCAATACGTCGCGTCTTCCGGTTCAGACATTGCCGACCGAACATGCACGACGTGCGGACCTAATACCTTTTCGACGTCAGATAATGAGGCGTCATGTACCGCTTGGACCACCTGTACCGCTGGCCAATACATCGCGACTGCGGGCACAGACATAGCCGATCAAATATGTACGACCTGCGGACCCAGCACTTATTCGACCTCGATCGATGCCGCATTTTGCGACGCCTGGACCACATGCGTCATGGGCGAATACGTGAGCACGCTCGGCACCCCGAGCGCCGATCGTAGTTGCTCGGCTTGCGCTGCCAACACCTACTCAGACTCCACAAACGCTGGGTTCTGCCCGGGCTGGACGACCTGTGTCGCTGGCGAATACATCGCGACGTCGGGCACAATCATAATGGACCAAACATGTTCGGCATGCGCTGCCGACACGTTCTCGGCAACCGATAATCTGGCATTCTGTAGCCCATGGACGACCTGTGTCGCGGGCGAATACATCGCGAGTGCGGGCGCTTTGGACGCCGATCAAACCTGCTCAACCTGTCTCGCCAACACTTACTCTACAACCGACGACATGATGGCTTGTGTCCCCATGACTACTTGTGTCGCAGGCACCTACGTCAGCACGGCGGGATCAACGACGAATGACCAAACCTGCATGGGCTGCGCGGCGAATACTTACACGGCAACGGATAATCTGACGGCATGCACCCCTTGGACGTCATGTGCTGCTGGCACCAAAACGTCTGGCGGGTCGACCATTGAAGATAATGCCTGCGACGCGTGTTTCGTCGGGACCTACTGCGCCGGTGGATTGGCCAACGCGGTGTATTGTGGCGGCGGCGTGGATTTTGATGACGATGCCGACCCAAGCACTGAATGCCTCGCAACCACGGATTGTGTGAACAACGAATACGTGACCGTCGGTCCCACTCCCTTCAGCGACCGTCAATGCGTTCCATGTGCGGCGATCGACACCAGCACGGGGCCTAACGACATCGAATGTGTGCTGGATGCCTGTGTTCCTGTGCTTGGCGTGCGCTGCAACGAATTCGAGGAAGCCTATGTCAAGGCCTCAAACACACGAGAGAGCAGCTCGTTCGGAAGGGCGGTTGCGATTTCGGGCAACACCATGGTCGTGGGCGCCCCCTACGAAGACAACCGTCGGGGTGGAATCAACGGCGTCGAAACCGGTTTCGCTTCGTTTACCGACGGCGGCGCGGTCTACGTCTTCGTGCGAAATGGGACGATTTGGACCAAGCAGGCCTACCTCAAAACGCCTTGGTTTCCCAAAAACTACGAACATTTCGGAATGTCAGTCGCGATCTCGGGTGATATTTTGGTTGTTGGTTCGGATGACTCAACCAATGGCGTTGGCATTTACAACTCAGTCTCAAGTAGTTTGGGCATTAACACCTCGGCTCCCAACAGTGGCGCGGTTCATGTGTTCAAGCGAACCGGCACCAATTGGAGCCGAGGCCCCTACATCAAGGCCTCCAACGCAGCTGCATACGACTCGTTTGGCCGGTCCCTGGCGTTCTCGGGCGACACTCTGATTGTGGGTGCTCCGGGTGAAGACAGCTCCGCGACCGGAATCGATGGAGACCAAACAGATAATGCGGCCGCAAATAGCGGGGCAGCATACGTGTTCACGGTAAGCGGCAGCTCCTGGAGCCAACAGGCCTATATCAAGGGTTCCACGGCAGGCGCAGGCGACGCTTTCGGCACTACGGTGGCGATATCAGGCGAAACAATTGCGGTGGGTGCCGTCGATGAAGACAGCGATGCCACCGGAATCGACGGCGACGAAACCAACGATTTGATGAGCAATAGCGGTGCAGTTTTTGTTTATGCACGAACAGGGACCACGTGGAGTCAAGAAGCTTACGTGAAAGCTTCCACTGCGGACGCGAACGATGGTTTTGGGAGCGCGCTCAGCCTTTCGGGCGATACATTGGCCGTGGGCGCGCCGGGAGAAGACAGCGATGCCACCGGAATCAACGGCGACGAAACCAGCAATGCCGGTTTGGAAAGTGGTGCCGCGTACATCTTCGCCCGAACGGGTGTCATTTGGAGCCAAGAAGCCTACATCAAGGCATCCAATACTGAAGCGAGCGACGCTTTCGGTTCTTCGCTAGCCTTGGACGGAGACACGCTCGCCGTGGGCGCCGTCGGCGAATCCAGCAACGCCACAGGGATGGAAGGCGACCAGACCAATAATGATATGGCGAGCAGTGGCGCCGTGTATTTGTTGCAACGCATTGGGACCACATGGAGCCACGCGGCCTACTTGAAAGCTTCCAACACCGATGCGGGCGATAAGTTCGGGGAATCGTTAGCGATCTCCGGAAGTACACTCGCCGTGGGAGCAGGCAGAGAAGGCAGCGCGTCGATGTTGATCAACGGCGATCAGGCCGACAACACAGCCTTGTTCGCCGGTGCCGTCTACGTGCGACGCATCGCCCCCTGAACTTGGTACGCGTGGCTCCTGCTCCTGGCGCGCTGTGATTCTGCGACCGGTACGCCTTGCAACCAGTCCGCGAGCCTTATGGCTCGCATCTGTCTGAATAATCGCATGGTCCTGCGGACCAATCGCGTGCAGGCCATCGGGCCTGCGCACCAAGCGTAGAATCACAGAAACAGCCTCCAGCTACTCCTCGCCAAAATGAATCTCGTGGATGTTGGCCTGCTCCATATCCACCAGCAAAACCCCATCACAATCAAACGCGACGCTGTACTCGAGGAGTTGGCGTCGCGTTGCGGCCGTTCGGATGGATGGCGCCGCATCGCCGGTTTTGACTTCGGCCACGTAACGCAGGCCGTCGCGCTCGACCAGATGGTCGGCGATGACGCGGATTTCGACCGCTTCGCCATCGACATACACAGACCAGAGCAGGTGAACTTGCGAGTCGACGATTTCATAGCCCTCGGACTCTAGCAGGCCTTCTGCGTCGAGTTCTCCACGCTGCGCCCGGCGTTGGCGGCGCTTGAGGTTGCGGCGGAACGCGAAGTTCTTCCACCGACGGGACGGGCGTGCAGTTTATGTATTTGCGCGCTCCAACCGCGATCAGACCAATAACGGTGCGGCATGGAGTGGTCTACGTACGACGTATCGCCCCTAAACCATGTGATCGTGCTGGCCTATCTATATCCACCGATAAAACACCATCATAATCAAACGTGGCGCGGTACTCAGGCATTTATCAAACCAATTTTCGACCGGCCTACTTTAGCTCCCAATCCCTTGGTTTGTTTTAGACAATCTGTGATTTGGCATGCTAACCTTGCGCCAAACCGACTCTTAGAAATATCCAACCAGTGGGGGCACTTGTGCGTCATTTTTGGCTTATCGGCATTCTTTTTCTGTTCGCCGGCTGCGGTCCAACATCATCGAATGATTGTGTTACAGGGAGCGCTGGTGAATCCTGCATGCCTTGCGAGGCCGGCTTTTACTGTGCGGGGGGCGAGACTCCAGCAGAAGCGTGCGCAGAAGGCACATGGGATGATGACGCAGATGCTTCGACGGCATGTGTGGCATGGAGTGTTTGCGAAGCTGGCACGGCTCCCAGTGGTGGATCCACAACTCAAAATCAAATCTGCGAACTTTGTGGTGCAGGTGAGTTCAGTGATGGCGCCTCCGCATGCCAGGCGTGGACGAATTGCGATCCGGGCCAGTATATTTTGACCCAAAGTACCGTCGGCCAAGACCGTACCTGCGCCATCTGCCCACACGGCTCGTTCACCACAGACCTAAATGAAAAAGACTGTGTGGAATGGACGGTCTGCGACGCTGGTGAATTTATCGCGGACGCCGGAACAAACACATCCAATCAGTCTTGTGAACCTTGTGCAGCGGGCACTTTTTCGCAGTGGCCGGGTTCGTTCGAATGTTTGCCGTTTATCACCTGTGCGCCGGGAGCCGTTCAAATCGCGGTTGGCACATCGTCGGCTCAAACCGTGTGCGAAGCCTGTGATGCGGGGAGCTACTGCGCCGGAGGATCCGATGCCACTTTGCTTTGCGGCGTCGTGGATTGGGATGACGACCTCGATCCTGCCACGGCATGTGTGGCCCTAAACGATTGTGTGGATGACGAGTACGTCAGCACGGCTCCCACAAGTACCAGTGACCGAGAATGTCAGGCCTGTGGAGCTGGGCTGGTCAGCACCGGGCCCAATGCCGATGCCTGTGTGGATACTTGTTTTGCCATGTTTGGTGTCACCTGTGCCGACTTCGAGGAAGGCTATATCAAGGCCTCAAACACGGGTGGAAATGACCAGTTCGGCTACTCGATCGCGATTATGGAAGACACGATGGTCGTGGGTGCACCGTATGAAGACAGCAACGCCACTGGGATCGACGGGGACCAAGCCAATAATGGCGCGTCTGGCAGCGGTGCCGCTTACGTATTTGTTCGCAACGGCAGCGTCTGGAGCCAACAGGCCTACCTTAAAGCCTCGAACGCTGGTGCCAATGACCAATTTGGTTGGTCGGTCGCAGTCTCTGGAGACACGCTTGTCGTGGGCGCCCGGTCCGAGGGCAGCACGGCGATTGGCGTCAACGGTGACCAAGCCAATAACGGCGCGGCAGGCAGTGGCGCTGTTTATGTCTTTTCACGAGCAGGCAGCGTCTGGAGCCAACAGGCCTACATCAAAGCGTCCAACACGGAGGATGGCGACCTTTTTGGTCTGTCGGTGGGACTCGATGGGGACACGCTTGTTGTGGGAGCGCTGGGCGAAGACAGTGCAACGACCGGCGTCGATGGCGACCAAGCCGATAATGGGGCTTCAAATAGCGGCGCCGCTTATGTGTTTTTGCGCACAGGTACAATGTGGAGCCAGCAGGCTTATATGAAGGCCTCAAACACCGACATCACCGACTATTTCGGCGCGTCGGTGGCAATATCCGGGGATACGCTCGCCATCGGTGCATACGCCGAAGCCAGTTCGGCGACCGGCGTGAATGGGGACCAGATAAATAACGGGGCGCTACGCAGTGGCGCCGTCTACGTGTATTCGCGCACAGGCAGTGTCTGGAACCAAGAAGCCTATGTCAAAGCATCCAACGCCAATGCTTACGACCAATTCGGGTATTCTGTGGCGCTATCGGGCGACACGCTCGCCATTGGTGCGCCCAACGAAGACAGCGTAGCGACCGGTATCGACGGCGACCAGACCGATAATGGCGCAAGCTCCAGCGGCGCCGCCTATGTCTTTTCACGAACGGGCACGATGTGGAGCCAGCAGGCCTACATCAAGGCATCCAACACCGAGGCTGGAGATATCTTTGGCTACGTGGTTTCGCTCTCCGGTGACACCCTTGCCGTGGGCGCCTACCACGAAGACGGTACGGCGACCGAAGTCGACGGTGACCAGGCCGATAATGGAGCGGCGGATAGCGGGGCCGTTTATCTCTTTTCACGGACCGGCACGACTTGGGACCAGCAAGCCTACATGAAGGCATCCAACGCCGAGCTGAACGACGAGTTTGGCTTTTCGGTGGCGGTCTGGGGGAACACACTGGCTATCAGTGCCCACTTTGAAGGCAGCGCTTCCACCGGCGTCGATGACGACCAAAGTGACAACACGGCCGCCGACAGTGGTGCCGTCTATTTACGACGTATTGCTCCCTGACCAGTCGCATGTGGAGGTCGGACGTATTGCAGGAGCAACAGAATCGCGGTGCTAGCGGACATCACCAACACCCATCAAGACCCATTCAGTCCTCGCCGAAATGAATCTCGTGGATGTTGGCCTGCTCCATATCCACCAGCAACACCCCATCACACTCAAACGCGACGCTATACTCGAGGAGTTGGCGTCGCGTTGCGGCAGTGCGAATCGATGGTGCGGCGTCGCCGGTTTTGACTTCGGCCACGTAGCGCAGGCCGTCGCGCTCAACCAGGTGGTCGGCGATCACGCGGATTTCGACCGGCTCGCCGTCGACATACACAGACCAGAGCAGGTGAACTTGCGAGTCGACGATTTCATAGCCCTCGGACTCTAGTAGGCCTTCTGCGTCGAGTTCTCCACGCTGCGCCCGGCGTTGGCGGCGCTTGAGCTTGCGGCGGAAGACGAAGTTTTTCCAACGCCGGCAAATGGCTCCGATAACCCAGAAGACCAGGAGCAGAAGCGCTACGAGCCACCCGGCGAGTTCCGGTGTGAATTCAAAACTCATGGTGGGTATTCGTCATAAAAACTCGGATGAATCACAGCAGGCCATAGGGCCTGCGGACCAAGCGTAATGCGGGCAAGATGCCCGCGGACCAAGCGCAATGCGGGCAGGATGCCCGCGGACCAGGCACAGCGCGCGACCGCCCGAAACCTGACCACCTGAAACCCGAAACCTATCGGACGCGCAGAAAAAACTGGCCCACTTTGTAGATTTCGCCGGTCGAGATCGGACAGGTTCCGTCTTCGACTTTCTTGGTTTTTTCGGGGTCGAATTTATTGACCGACAAAAGCTCGATGCCTGATTCCGCGCGGATTTCCATACGGTTGGGACCGACAGCTTCAATCGTGACCAACGGCGAACCATCGGCGGGCGCAAACGAGGTTGCCCCTCCAAACACGAGCTTGGCGTTGCGATAAAAGCCGCTGCCTGTGCCACGAATCTCTCGAATCACCAACGCGTTTTTATTCAGCCTATCCATCGATTCGCCCCAATTGATGCGGGCTTCGGGTGAAAAGCTATGCGGGCCAAGGAAGCCCTTGGCCAGAAATAACATCAACAACAAAAGCCCGAGCGCCGACAGAATTGCGATGACCAATTTGCCGTGTTTTTCCCAGAAGGTGAGCGGCAACACAGTCGCCATCACGGGTATCTCGATCGAGGCCCCACCTTTGCCGACTTTGAGCAAACCCTTAATCGGCCCACCTGCGTGATCGATGTCGACGTCAAAAACCACGTCGAATTTCAGTTTTTCGGGGGTCAGAGCAAGCTCGGCAGGAGTCACGGCAACACCGGCTAAATCGGTTATAACGTCGACTTTGTAGGGTCCACCCATTTTTGAGGCCGACAAATCTAGGTTTTGGCCTGAGGACTTCGCCCCGGCTTTGATTTCACCGAGGTCGATGGGCTTTTGAGCCGCTCCAAACGCAAGTTTCAGGTCAAGGACTTCGGCCGTGGCTTCAGCGGTGGATTTTTTTAAGCCGCCAGTTTTTAGCGCGACGTTACCGACAAATTTCCACGTGCCATCCAACGCGGGGGTGACTTCTCCAACCAAGGCGCCATCAGGCTGTGCCGTGAGTGCGAGCCTCTCAGTGCTGCCGTCTGGTTTTGTGATTTGGACGCTGGCCACGACCTTCGCCAGGAATTTAGCGTCGGTGACAGGTTTCCCATCCGGCCCTTTCAGCCTCATCGTCAGGTTTGCCGGCTCGCCTTTTCGCAAAGATGACGCGACTTCGAGTTCAGGGATCAGCGCGTAATTCTGAATCACCAACGCATTAGCGTCGGCTGGAGCATCGACCACAAAAGACCAAGCGCCGGATTTGGGGGCGATGAGGCGCAAGACCACATAATGCGCGCCTTTGGAGTTCGTCCCTGCCGATTCAAAAAACGCGGATTCGCTGGCCTCAAAAGGTGGAGTTTTCAGCGCAACTGGAAGCACCACGCCATCCGGCGCCAAGACTCGAGTGACCCGCACGGCTCGTTTGGTCGAGGTCACAATCACCGAGGCATCGGCGACATATCCATCAAGCTCAACGGTTGTGGCTTTGCCTGGCTCAAGCGCAAAAGGCTGGGCTTCAGATCCGACGATACGGCCTAGAATCTCGGCGAACCGCAAAGGAAGGTCTGCTGCTTTTTCAGCCCGGAAATACTCACCATTCGTCGCACTCGCCAACGTCTTGAGGTCACGCTCAGGGTCTTTGCCTTCGGTCGCGGCTTCATCAAAAAGGCCGATCGAAAACACGCGGACACCTTGCAACCTGAGGGCTTCTGCTGCCGAAAGCAGAGCTTGTTCTTGATCCGGCCTTTCACGTGGGCAAACGCCGTCGCTCAGAAAAACCACGAATTGGCGCGAGGTGCCGGTTTTTGCCTTCTTGAGTTCGTCCGCCGCGATTTTCAAGGGGCCGGCACAATCGGTCACGCCGTGAAAGGGCAATTTGCCGATCTCCCGACGGGCTTTGGCGCGGACTTCCGAGACCGGCGCTAGATGCTGCAGCGTATAGCCCTGCTTTTTCATCGACTGGACCCCGACCAAGTCGTCGGGGGCGGCCAAATCGGCGAAAATCATGCCGGCAAGCGAGGATAAGCGGCTCGGGTCGTTGTCCAACATGCTACCGCTCGAATCGAGAACGATTTCGATATGTACGGGCGGGCGAGCCTCCTGGGCCGAAAGTGGAAGTGCCCAGAGGATGGAGAGGAGAACTAGCAGGTATTTCATGGTCGCATTGTATGGTTGGGGTCTGGGCTTGCAACCTTCTGAATCGCGAATCATCTTGTGTGGGTTGATGACCCAAAGACAAGATCGAGAAAAGTATGAATCAGTTCGAAGGCACCGAGTCCTATATTGCAAGCTCTGAACTCAAGGACGCGGTGAATGTCGCCGTTGTTCTTCAACGCCCACTGCTCATCCGCGGGGAGCCCGGAACCGGCAAAACCCTGCTTGCCACGGCCGTCGCCAATGCCCTTGGGATGCCGCTTTTGCGCTGGCATATCAAGTCGACCACCAAGGCACAGGAAGGCCTCTACGTGTACGACACGGTGCAGCGCCTGAACGACAGCCGCTTTGGCGATGGCGATGTGAAAGACATTCAGCGCTACATCAAACTAGGGCCCCTGGGACAATCCTTTGTTAGCGAGAACCGCGTGGTTTTGTTGATCGACGAGGTCGACAAGGCTGACCTGGAGTTTCCAAACGACCTGCTTCGCGAAATCGACGAAATGAGCTTCTATATCCGCGAGACCGACGAGACAATCGTGGCCAAAGAACGGCCGGTCGTCATCATCACCTCGAACGCCGAAAAAGAACTGCCGGACGCGTTCCTGCGACGTTGTGTCTTTCACTACATCGACTTCCCGGATGCCGCGCAAATGCGAGACATCGTGCAGGTTCATTTCCCCAAACTCGACGACGAATTGCTGGCTCAGGTTTTGTTAAAATTCTTCTGGCTGCGTGACCAACCCGAAGTCCGCAAAAAACCATCGACCAGCGAACTTATCGACTGGCTTGGAGCGTTAAAACGAGCAGGAATGGACGCCGAAAAATTGAGGTCGTCGTTCCCGTTCCTGGGCGTTTTGCTCAAGAAAGAAGCCGATATCAAAGCCATTCAGAAGCGCGTCTGATGTTCGTCGAATTTTTCTATCATCTGCGCAATCGGGGATTGCCGATCAGCTCGACCGAGTTGTTGACCCTGCTGGAAGCACTCGAGAAAGGCCTGCATCAGGACAGCATCGATCATTTTTACATCCTTGCGCGGGCGCTATTGGTGAAGCGCCCCGAACAATACGACATCTACGATCTGGCCTTTGCCGAGTATTTTCACGATGCCACGGTGGATTGGAGCCAGTTTTCGAAAGACCTTCCAGACGAGCTGATGAATTGGCTTCGCGACCCGCAGGCCATGCGCCAATTGACGCCCACCGAGCTTGAGGCCTTAGAAAAGCTGGACTTAGAAGAGCTTCGCAAGCGCTTCGAAGAACGGCTCGCCGAACAGACCGAGCGCCATGATGGCGGCAATAAGTGGATTGGCACCGGCGGAACCAGCCCATTTGGCCACGGCGGCACCAATCCCGCTGGCATCCGTGTCGGCGGCCCAGGCGGCGGAAGAAGTGCGGTTCAAGTCGCGATGAATCGACGCTTCAAAAACCTGCGCACCGACGCGATTTTGGACGTCCGACAGTTTTCGACGGCACTGAAACGTTTGCGAATTCTGGCCAAGGATGGCCGTGAAGAAGAGCTCGATCTGGAAGAAACCATCGACGAGACCGCACGGAATTTCGGCGAGATTGAGTTGGTGTTTAAACAACCTCGGAAAAACGAGGTGAAGTTGTTGTTGTTGATGGATGTGGGCGGCTCGATGACACCCTATTCGCAGCTGACTTCGCTCTTATTTTCTGCGGCCCATCAGGCTTCGCACTTCAAACAATTTGAGTCGTATTATTTCCATAATTGCCCCTACGACACCGTGTATTCGGACATGTCGCGACGCAAGGGAATCAAGACGGCCGAGTTGTTGAAGAAGGTCGACTCGACCTGGCGTTGCATCATCGTGGGCGATGCGGCCATGGCCCCCTACGAGCTGATGGAGTCCGGCGGGTCATCGGACATGTTCTACATCAATAAAGACCCGGGTATCGTCTGGCTGAAACGCCTGGTCGAAAAGATGCCGCAATCGGTCTGGTTGAACCCTGACTCGCCGAAATACTGGCGCTCATTTTATACCGTGAACGTGATTTCTTCGATTTTCCCGATGTTCCCGCTCTCGTTGGAAGGTCTGGACGACGCGATTCGCGAGCTCCGAAAGAAACAAGGATAGGCTTTGGAATACCAATTCACGGGCTTCCAGCCCTTTCTTGAGCATACCTACAACCCATCTTGGGAAGCGGCCTCCGCAGCAGCGGAGGTTTTTGCGAGCCGAGCTTACGAGCTGGAAGTGACCTTTGAAGCCGCCAAACGCGATGCAGCATGGTTGGTTCAACCAGGGCGATGTGTCGTGATGTTTGGTTTGGCCGCGAAATCCGTCGACGTTCGATTCGAACGGTTCGCCCATAATCTGCAGGGAATCGCGCCGCTTGAAGAAGGTCCATTGGATGACTCCGAAGATACGCTTCGCGAGACTTCGGTGGATATCGGCGCCTTGGCCAAGGCATGGGATGAGGAAGCGATGAAACACGGATTACCGCGCGCGGCGATTTCACGCGATGCCGGGAATTATGTGTGCAACGCCATCTACTGGCATGCCCTTGGAGCCTGTGAGGACGACGCTCAGGCGCTTTTTATCCATATTCCGCCCGTCACACCCGAGATCGCCAAAGAAATTGGTCAGCGGCTCGCCAGACTGCTTGAGCAGTGAGCAGTGAGCGGTGAGCGGTGTGATTCGGTCCGCCAGGCTCCAGTCTGGTAGTCAGGTTTCAGGCGGTCGGGTTTCAGGAATCGCAGGCGCTGACCGGTACGCGTGGCTCCAGCCGCGCTGCGATTCTGCGATTGGTACGCAGGCCCCTATGGCCTGTATACGATTTGCGCCTCTGGCTGCAAAACCTCATAAATCCGTCGACATTTTCACGAGCTTTGCGACCGTATTGATGTTGCGGGCAGTTCCTTGCGACATGGCTGGCAACCGCAGTTTGGTTCGCCCCATCCCCGACGGGTAGTGAATATAGATCTCGCGCTCGCCGAGTTTGATTTCTTCGTCGGCGAGTCCCTTTGCGTCCTCGACTGTTGTCAGAGACGGTGAGCTATCCAGGAAAAGGACGGCGACCTTGTTTGGCTCGGCATTGGGGAATGGGTTTGCATCGAGCACCGCCTGAATCTCTTGAGCGGTGCGGATGATGACACCCACAGGTTTACCCAGACTGCCCTCAAGGCGTTTTTCCAACGCCGCTTTCACGGTCATCGGATCATCGGCGGTCGAGAACAAAAGGTTGCCCGACTGGATGTAGGTACGCACATCAAGCAAGCCTTCCGCTTCAGCCAGAGCGCGCAAATCAACCATCGGCAATTTGCCAGTCCCACCGACATTGACGGCGCGTAGAAGCGCTACAAAAGTTTTCATCCGACTTTCAAATCGCAATGCCGGGCTGGAGCCCGGCGGACCAGTCACACAACCCGAATCGCAATGCTGGAGGCCGACGGACCAGGCACAAATCGCAATGCCGGGCTGGAGCCCGGCGGACCAGTCACACAGTCACGAATCACACCGCTCACTGCTCACTGCTCACCGCTAAGGTGCAGCAACACATTGCGAGTTCTGGCACGACTCGGGGAAGATGCAGTCGCCGTTGTTCACGCACTGAACGCCGCCCTGGCAGAAGCCACCGATGCAGAGCTGACCCGCCGAACAATTGGCGTTGATCATACAGGCCTGAGGAGGAGTCGTGCTCTGGCAGATTCCAAAATTGCACTCGTTGCCAGCAGGGCAGTCCGAGTCGAGGTTGCATTGCGAAGGCGGAATTGCGTAACACGCACCGGCATAACAAGACTGGTTGGCGGGGCACATTGCATCCGAAGTACAGCCACCGACGTTATTGCACTCGAAGTTGGTGCAAACCGACGGTGCCGGGCATTCCGAGTCGTTGCTGCAGTATGGCCCAAGCAGACAGCGGCCAGCGATACACGAGAACGTGTTTTCACAGTCGGTGTCCGACATGCAGCCGAAGGGTTGGCAATAACCAAAATCACATCGTTCGCCCATGTTGCAGTCAGTGTCGCCCGCGCAATTTGGTGCAATCAGACAGACGTCGTTGCGACAGGTGGTGCCCGAAGGACAATCCGAATCAATCTGGCAGCCGGTGACGATCGCGCACGAATCGCCAACGCAGAGTTGGCCGGCAGGACAATCGGTGCTGTCCGAACAGGTTGTTGGAGCGATGCACTGACCCGAGAACAAATCGCACTCGAGGCCCGCACCACAATCGGAGTCGTTACGACAGCCTGGAGCGACGGTGCAGGTTCCAGCCACACACTCACGGCCAGCAGGACATTGAGCGTCGGTGATGCACTGATTTCCTGTTGGTTGACAGAGGCCCTGCTGGCAATTCTCACCTGGTGGGCAATCCATGTCGGTCATACAGACCGGCGAGTTCGGAATGCATTGTCCGTTCTGGCAGCTGTTACCTGGAGCACAATCCGAATCGATCATGCACGAGCCCACAGGCACGCAGAGGTTTCGACCGTCGGCAGAAGGCTGACAAGTGTTGTTGGGTGGACAGTCGTTGTCCGAAACACACACGAAGTTCGGCTCGCAGATCTGACCCACACAGGCTTCGGTCGGACCGCAATCGACGTCGGTCGTGCACTCGCCGATGAACTGACATTGGTAGTTCAGGCATCGCTCACCGGGGCCGCAATCGGCGTTGAACTGACATGGGGGTCGGGGCACACAGAAGCCGAATTCACAGATCTGGTTATTCGAGCACTGTGCGTCCGTCTGGCAATTCCCCGGTGGAATTGGCAAACATGCGCCAGCGATGCACTGCAAGAAAGTGCTGGGGCAATCAGCGTTTGAGGTGCAGCCGTTGGGCACATTACAAATGTTGTTGGTGCAGACCATATTGGGCAAAGGGCACCCTGCGTCGTTCTGACAGACGAGCGGTGGCGTACAGCGGCCTGCGTAACATTGCCATGCGGCAGGGCACTGAGCGGCCGTCGTACACGTGAGAGGCACGCAATTGCCAAGGTCGCAGCGTTCGGCCATTCCGCAGTCCGAATCGAGTGCACAGTTGGGGTTTGGCTGACAGAAATTGCCGTTGCAGACAGCACCGGCGGGGCATTCAGCGTCGGTGGTGCACTGACGGAAATCGATGCATCGGTTCCCAAGACATTGGAAGCCCATCGCACAATCAGCCGAGCTTGAGCACTGCACCGCTGTCTGGCATTGACGCGAAATCGGCTCACATTCTTGTCCATTGGGGCAATCGGTATCTCGTACACATCCGCCGGTCGCGACACAGAAGTTATTGGTGCAGGTTTCGCCCATGGCGCACTCAGC
Source organism: Allomicrovenator sp. (assembly GCA_041554035.1). Lineage (GTDB taxonomy): Bacteria > Myxococcota_A > Bradymonadia > Bradymonadales > Bradymonadaceae > JBFFMO01. The sequence goes on from JBFFMO010000006.1 coordinate 18,047, forward strand.
GTCGGTGCGACATTGCCCCGTGAAGGCGCAACGGCCTTGAACACAAGATTCACCCATCGGGCATTGTGCGTCGGTCATGCATTGGTTTGGTCGAGGTTCGCAGGTGTTGTTCACACATCGGAATCCCGACGGGCAATCACGGTCGATATTGCACTGAGCAATCGGTTGACAGGCACCGTTGACGCAGGTCGAGTCCGGAGGACACATGATCATCGAACAGGAGTTCACGACTTCGCAGCGGAAGTTCTGGCAGACCTCGTTGAGCGCACATTCTGAGTCGTTGCGACAATCGCCCACAAAATAGCAGGCACCGTTGAGACAGATTTCGGCTGCGCCGCAATCCACATCGGACTGACAACCGCCGGCTGGCTGACACTGACCACCCGCGCAGATTTCGCCCGGCAGACAATCGACATCATCAACACATTGCGCGTCCGTGACACATTGCCCATCAAGGCAAAGCTCGCCGGGTGCACAATCAAAATCACTGAAACACATGGGCATGCGTGGGATGCACTGGCCGTTCAGGCACTCTTCATTGGGCCGACAGTCAACATCCGTGCGGCATTGAGCTTGGAAAGGAACACAGACGCCGCCCTGACAGATCTCGGATTCGGGGCATTGAGCGTTGTTTTGGCAGAATGTGTATTCACATCGACCGCCGACACAGTCTCCACCCAAACCACAATCACGATCGACTCGGCATTCTGCGGGGATACAGGTGAACTGATCACAGACCGAGCCTGGCCCACAGTCGATGTCGACGACACATTCGCCGACAAACGCACAGAGGTTGTCGATGCATTGGAAGTTCGGCGGGCACTCATCGTCGGCCGCACATTCGACTGGGATGGGTGAACAAATGCCGTCGTTGCAAATGAATCCCTGAGGACAATCTTGGTCAAATCGACATTGTTCTGTCGGTACACATTGGTTGTTGTTGCAGCGGAAGCCATCTTCACAATCGGTGTCGATCATGCAAGCGACTGTTTCGACGCATACATAATCAAGGCAGACCGTATTCGGAGGACATTCGAGGTCGGTCGTGCACTCCACCAAAACACATTGACCGTCCAGACATGCCGTTTGAACGCCTTGGTCCGAGCAGTCTTCGTCAACGACACAACCTTCTGCTGGCTGACAGATGCAGCCATCGCAGGAGTCTCCGTCCGCGCAATCGCTGTCGTCAGCACACTGACAAGCGTCGACACATACCGAGTCGGTGCAGACCTGGCCGACCGCACATTCGTCATCGCTGCCACAGCCAGGCTCACAAACGCCGTTGGAGCAGGTTTCGCCCGTCTGACAATCTGACGCCGAGGCGCAGACCGCTACACATGTCGCATTGCGACACATGAGGTCTTGCGGACAGTCTGTGCTGTCGAAGCAGATGTTGGGGGCGGTGCAAAAAGAGCCGACACATTGCGAGCCCGATTCACAATCGGAATCGACGGAGCAACGCTCGGTGATGGCCGTCTTGCCACATGCTTGAAGTAGCAGGGCCGAGGCAAAGAGCACGAAGAAATAGGCAAAAATTCGGTTGGTGCGAGCAGACACGTGGCGTCTCCCAAAGCAAGAGCATGACAGCGCGAGAGAGTACCACACGTGTCAAGCGCTACCAATGAAAGCTGCCAACGCCCGGAAAATCAGGCCGCTTCCCACTTCTTGATGCCGACTGCCTTCGCGATAAAGAACGCGATGAAGCCCGAGAAGAAGCTGAGCAAGGCGCCAAGCTTGAGGTCACCCGCGACTTCGATCGGCACCACGCCTTTTTGGATGGCGACGGTGGTCACAAAGAGTGCCACCGTAAATCCGATGCCCGCAACGGCGCCCATAGCGAGAGTCTGTTTGATATTCATGCCCTCGGGCAGGGATAGGCCAAGGGATTTGCCCAAAACGCAGAAGAGGAAAATTCC